>JBKBXH010000193.1:0-3480 GCA_046313655.1 Thermomonas sp.
GGAAAAGGACCTAGAGCTGCGCGGCCCCGGCGAACTGCTGGGCACCCGCCAGACCGGGCTGGCCAGCTTCCGCATGGCCGATCTGGTGCGCGATGCCGACCTGCTGCCGCAGGTGCATGCGCTGGCCGACCGCCTGCTGGGTGAGGCCCCGGACGTGGCCGAGCGCATCATCGCGCGCTGGGTCGGCGGTGCCGCGCGCTATGCCGCGGCCTGAGCACGGGGCCTGATCGCAAACGAGCGCTCAGGCCGGGCAGGCCTGGGCGTTGCCGCAGTAGATGTCGTGCAGGATGCCGAGGATGCGCTGGGCCGGGCCGTCCGCGAGCCGGTAGTAGATCGTCTGTGCCTCGCGCCGGGTGCTCACCAGCCCGTCCCCGCGCAGCACCGCCAGATGCTGGGAGAGCGCGGACTGGCTCAGTTCCACCTTGGCGTTGAGCTCGCTGACCGAGCGCTCGCCGGCCACCAGCAGGCATAGCAGCATCAGCCGCTTGTCGTTGGCCAGCGTGCGCAGCAGCTGGGCCGCGTCGGAGGCATGCTCGCGCATGGCTTCCGGGTCCAGCGATGGCGGCGGCGTGGGGCGGCGGGCCTTGCTCATGGTCGGGGGTGGCATCGAAAGGGCGGCAGTGTGCCAGCGATGGCCGGCGGCTGCCGGGAGTGGGTTCAGGCTTGATTTTATATCAGTTGACACTAATATAAGCAACGCCTAAATTATCGACACACTGCCGGAAGGCGACAACGGGGACCAAGACAATGGCCAGGATCGTGGTGATGGGTGCGGGGCTGGGCGGCATGAGCGCGGCGTACGAGCTGCGCGAGGTGCTGGGCAAGGGGCACGAGATCGTGCTGGTGGGCAAGGGCGACATGTTCAGCTTCACGCCCTCCAACCCCTGGCTGGCGGTCGGCTGGCGCAAGCCGGAGGACATCACGCTGAAGGTGTCCGACTACGTCGGCAAGCACGGCATCCGCTTCAACGGCGATGGCGTGGCCAAGATCGACGCCGAGGGCGATGCGGTGATCACCGGCACCGGCGAGCGCATCGGCTACGACTACCTGATGATCTGCACCGGCCCGAAGCTGGCGTTCGAGGAAGTGCCCGGCACCGGCCCGGACGGCGGCTTCACCCAGTCGGTGTGCACCACGCCGCACGCCGAGCACGCGTGGCAGGCCTACCAGGAGTTCCTGAAGAACCCCGGCCCGATCGTGATCGGCGCGGTGCAGGGCGCCAGCTGCTTCGGCCCCGCCTACGAGTTCGTGATGATCCTCGACGCCGACCTGCGCAAGCGCAAGCTGCGCGACAAGGTGCCGATCACCTTCGTCACCAGCGAGCCGTACATCGGACACATGGGCCTGGGCGGCGTCGGCGACTCCAAGGGCCTGATGGAAGCGGAGATGCGCCAGCGCCACATCAAGTGGATCGAGAACGCCAAGGTCGCCGAGGTGCGCGAGGGCGAGATGACCGTGGTGCCGCACGACGCCAAGGGCCAGCCGCTGGAGCCGCAGGCGGTGCCGTTCAAGTTCTCGATGCTGCTGCCGGCGTTCAAGGGCGTGGAGGCGGTGGCCGCGGTCGAGGGCCTGTGCAACCCGCGCGGCTTCGTGCTCGTGGACAAGCACCAGCGCAGCCCGAAGTTCCCGAAGATCTTCTCGGCCGGCGTGTGCGTGGCGATCCCGCCGGTGGAGGCGACCCCGGTGCCTACCGGCGCGCCCAAGACCGGCTTCATGATCGAGTCGATGGTCACCACCATCGTGCGCAACATCAAGGCCGAGCTGGAGGGCGGAACGCCCGACTTCGAGGGCACCTGGAACGCGGTGTGCCTGGCCGACATGGGCGATACCGGCGCGGCCTTCGTGGCGCTGCCGCAGATCCCGCCGCGCAACGTCACCTGGACCAAGATCGGCAAGTGGGTGCACCTGGCCAAGATCGGCTTCGAGAAATACTTCCTCTACAAGATGCGCAACGGCACCAGCGAGCCGGTGTACGAGAAGCACATCCTCAGCCTGCTCGGTATCGAGCGCCTGAAGGACGTGAAGCGCTCGTCCTGACCGCCGCGTCCGCGCCTTTCCTGTCCGACCCCGGGCGCGCGCCCCGCGCCCGCTTATCCCCAAACATTCGCAAGGAGACACCCCCATGAACCTCGACCGTGCCGTGATGGCCTTCGCCGGCGTGATGATCCTGATCAGCGTGCTGCTGGTGCACTTCGTCTCGCCGTGGTGGCTGCTGTTCACCGCGTTCATCGGCCTCAACATGCTGCAGGCCAGCTTCACCGGCTTCTGCCCGGCGGCGATGATCTTCAAGAAGCTCGGCGTGCGTGGAGGCGGCTGTGCGTTCCAGTAAGTCGCTGCTGCTGCCGTCGCTGCTGGCATTGGCGCTGGCCGCCTGCGGTGGCGAGAAGCCGGCCGCCACCCCCGGCCTGCCGGCCGGTCTGGCCACCTTCAAGGTGGAGGCCGGGCAGGGCCTGCCCGGCCGCGGCTGGGACGGCGTGGTCGAGGCGGTGCGCCGCGCCGACCTCGCCGCGCAGACCGCCGGCCGCGTGCAGGCGGTGCTGGTGGACGTGAACCAGCCGGTCAAGGCCGGCGACGTGCTGCTGCGGATCACCGCGGTGGAGCAGGAGGCCGGCGCCAACCTGGCGCGCGCGCAGCTGCGCGCGGCCGAGGCGAATGCCGCCGAAGCCGAGCAGAACTACCGCCGCTTCGCCGCGCTGGCCGACGCGCAGTACGTGTCGAAGGCGCAGATCGACCAGGCCCGCGCCGCGCGCGATGCCGCGGTAGCCGCCCGCAACGCCGCCGCCGCCGCGCTGGCGCAGGCCAGCCAGCAGGCCGCCTACACCGTGGTGCGCGCGCCCTATGCGGGCGTAGTGGCGCGCCGCGACGTGGAGCCGGGCGAGACCGTCGCCCCGGGCATGCCGCTTATGAGCGTGTACGCGCCGGATGCGCTGCGCATCGAAGTGGCGGTGCCGCAGAGCCGCGCGGATGCGATCCGCCGCGATCCGTCCGCCACCGTCACCCTGGCCGACGGGCGCCGGGTGGCGCCGGACAGCGTGGTGGTGTTCCCGGCGGCCGATCCGGTCAGCCACAGCGTCAACGTGCGCGTGAACCTGCCCGCGCTGGACCCGCCGGTCGCGCCCGGCACCACCGCCAAGGTGGTGTTCGCCGCGGATGCCGCCGGGCCTGCCGAGGCCGCCGCCGCGATCCGCATCCCGGCCGCCAGCGTTGCCCGCCGCGGCGAGCTGACCGGCGCCTACGTGGTGCAGGACGGCCGCCTGCTGCTGCGCCAGCTGCGCCTGGGCGCGCGCGTCGGCGACAGCGTGGAAGTGATCTCCGGCCTGAAGGCGGGCGACGTGGTGGTGCGCGACCCGGTCGCCGCGCTGCAGGCGCTGGCCGCCCAGCGCAAGGCGGGAGGCGGCCGTGACTGAGCGCGCGCGCATGGGCATCTCCGGGCGGCTGGCCGCGGCCTTCCAGAACAACCCGCTGACCCCGATCCTGGCG
>JBKBXH010000194.1:0-3450 GCA_046313655.1 Thermomonas sp.
CTCGGAGGTGCCCTTCTTGCCGTTGTCCAGTTCCTCCATCACCTGCATCGGCAGGTACACATCGTGCTCCTCGAACTTGAACAGCGCGGTGGGGTCGTGCATCAGCACGTTGGTGTCGAGGACGTAGATGCGCTTGCTCCGGGTCATGCGGTGGTTCCTCGGGTCGGACAGCAGCGGGCCACCGCGTCCCGCGGGGCGGGGCAGTGGAGGGAAGGGAGGGCGGGGATGGTCACTGTGCCTGTTCGGCCTGCAGTGCCTCGAGCACGGCGCGCGCATGGCCGGGCACCTTCACCGGCTGCCACTTGCGGCGCACCACCCCGGACGGGTCGATCAGGAAGGTACTGCGCACGATGCCGAGATATTCGCGTCCGTACAGCTTCTTCGGCTGCACCACGCCAAAGGCCTCGCAGAGCGCGCCGTCGGCGTCGCTGGCGAGTTCGAACCGGAAGCCCTGCTTGGCGCGGAAGTTCTGGTGGGACTTGAGCGAATCCCTGGACACGCCCAGCACCAAGGCGCCGGCGCGTTCGAACTCCGGCAGCAGGGCGTTGAAGTCCTGGCCTTCGGTGGTGCAGCCGGGGGTGGAGTCCTTCGGGTAGAAGTACAGCACCAGCCATTTGCCGGCGTGTCCGCCGAGGCGGGCGACGGTGCCGCCGGACAGCGCGAGGGGGAGGTCGGGGATGCGGTCGCCGGTGTCGATCATCGCGCAGGCTGCCCTCAGTACTTCATCGGATCCATGATCGCGTCGAGGTTCAGGTGGTCGCAGAACTCGAGGAAATCGTCGCGCAGGGCGGCGATGTGCATGTCCGCGGGCACCCCGATGGTGAGCTGCGCCGAGAACATGTCGGCACCGGTCTGCATCGCGCGATAGCGCGAGCAGTGCAGGCTCTCGATGGTGATGCCCTGGTGGTCGAAGAAATCCGCCAGCTGGAACAGGATGCCGGGCTTGTCCGCGGCGATCACTTCCACCACGTACGGCAGCAGGTTGGACTGCAGCGACTTCGGGCCGGTGCGGTACCACACCAGCTTCAGGCCTTCCTCGCGCTCCAGCTTAGCCAGCATGGTCTCCAGCTTGGCCACCGCGTCCCACGAGCCGGTCGCCAGCGCGCTCACCGACACGTCGCGGCCCACCGTCGCCAGGCGCGCGTCCACCAGGTTGCAGCCGGAATCGGCGATGCGGCGGGTGACCGCCAGCAGCGGCGACTGCGGATGCGTGGTGTACGCGTTGATCAGCAGGTGGTTTTCGTTGGTGGAGGGCCGTGCGGCGGTCTTGCTCAATGCGGGATACCGGGAATCGACAGGGATCCCGCCGTGGATGGGCGGGATTGGCTGCCAGCATACTTGCCGCCGCTTTCCAGCCGCAAGTAAGATCGGCGCGCAACTGCATCCGCATCCCGCGTCATTTCCCGCCCTGCGCCATGCCTTCCGGGCCGCGCGCGAACCGGACCTTTCCCCTTGCGACTTTCCGGCAGCATCACCGCACTGGCCACGCCGTTCACCGCGGCGGGCGACATCGACTTCCCGGCCTGGGAGCGCCTGCTCCAGGCGCAACTGGCGGCCGGCACCCAGGCCGTGGTGGTGGCCGGCTCCACCGGCGAGGCCGCCGCGCTGTCCGACGACGAGTACGAGCGCCTGCTGCGGCACGCGCTGGAGACCTGCGCCGGGCGTATCCCGGTGCTGGCCGGGACAGGCCAGTCCAATACCGCCAAGACGGTGCAGGCCACCCGGCGCGCCGCCAGCCTAGGTGCCGATGCGGCGCTGGTGGTGACGCCGCCCTACGTGCGCCCCACCCAGGCGGGCCTGCTGGCGCATTTCCGCGCGGTCGCCGATGACGGCGGGCTGCCGGTGGTGCTCTACAACGTGCCGGGCCGCACCGGCTGCGACATGCTGGCGGAGACCACCGGCGAACTGTCCCTGCATGCCAACATCATCGGCATCAAGGAGGCGCGCGCCGAGGAGGAGCGCATGCAGGCCCTGCTGCCGCTGCGGCGCGAGGATTTCGTGGTGTTCAGCGGCGACGACCCGACCGCGCTGCGGGCGATGCTGGCCGGCGCCGACGGGGTGGTGTCGGTGGCTTCGAACGTGGTGCCGCGCAGCTTCCGCCGCCTGTGCGACGCGGCGCTGGCGGGCGATGCCGCGACCGCCGCGGCGCTGAACGAGGCGCTGGTGGAGCTGTACCACTTCCTCGGGGTCGAGCCGAACCCGATCCCGGTCAAGGCCCTGCTGGCGCTCGACGGCATCGGCCACGGCCTGCGCCTGCCGCTGCAACCGCTATCATCCGCACATGTCGCCCAGGCCGAGCGCCTGCAGGCGGCCATCCGCCAACTCGAACACGCCAACGGCCGCGGCGACGCGGCCTGACAGGAGAACCAGATGCACCACGCCCCCCGCATGTCCAAGGTCGCCGCGCCGCTGGTCGCCGTCCTGCTGGTGACCGGCCTGTCCGGCTGCCACTGGTTCAAGAAGAAGAACGAGCTGTACACCCAGAGCGCCGAGAACCGGCCGCTGGAAGTGCCGCCGGACCTGGACCGTCCGGCCGCCGACAAGGCCATGGCGCTGCCGGCCAGCGCTAGTGCCAGCGCCGCCGCCGCCACTGCGCGCCCGCAGGCGGCCACCGGGTTCGCGGTTCCCGCCGATCGCGATGCGGTGTTCGCCAAGGTCGGCGAAGCACTGGCGGCCACGCCCGGCGTGCAGATCGCCAGCAAGGCCGAGATCCTCGGCACCTACGACGTCGATTACATGGACAGCAAGTTCCTGGTGCGCGTCACCAAGGCCGGCGATGGTGCGTTCGTCTCGGCGGTGGACCCACGCGGGCTGCCGCCCAGCGGCGAGGCCGCGGGCAAGCTGATCGCGGCGCTCAAGGCGGCGATCGCCCCGTAACCACGGGCTGGCCCACGTTCACGAATGCACGCAGGGCGCCCTTGGGCGCCCTGCGTCGTATTGGCCCGTGGCCAGGTGTCTCGGCGTGCGCGCGCCCGCCGTGGCTCAGCGCTCCAGCAGCGCCAGCTTGCCGGGCTTGCCGTCCCATTCGGCGTGGTCGGCCGGCGGGTCCTTGCGCACGGTCAGCACCGGCCACTGCTTGGCCAGCTCTGCGTTCAGGCCGACGAAGACCTCCTGGCCGGCCGGCACGTCTTCTTCCGGGAAGATCGCGCCCACCGGGCATTCCGGCTCGCACAGGGTGCAGTCGATGCACTCGTCCGGGTCGATCACCAGGAAATTCGGGCCTTCGTGGAAACAGTCCACCGGGCACACCTCCACGCAGTCGGTGTGCTTGCACTTGATGCAGTTTTCGGTGACGACGAAAGGCATGGGGCGTCCGTGTGGCGATGGTGCGTTGCGCGTAGTTTAACGCCGCGGCCTGCGCGATAGCAGGCGGGGTGCGGGGCCGCAAAACGCGAAGGCCCGCGTCAGCGACGCGGGCCTTCGGTGTGAATGGCGCTCCCTACGGGATTC
>JBKBXH010000195.1:0-3437 GCA_046313655.1 Thermomonas sp.
GCCGCGCCGCGCGCCGCGGCGTACACGGCGAAACCGCCGGTGTTGCAGCACAGGTCCAGCACGCGCTTGCCTTCGACCTGCTGGCTCAGCCACTGCCGGTTCTCGCGCTGGTCGGCGAAGAAGCCGGTCTTGTGCGCCCCGGCCGGATCGGCGCGGAACCGGATGCCGTGCTCGGTGACGATCGCCGGCTCGGTGCCCTGGGTGTCCTTGTAGTCGAAGCTTTCCTGCTTCTGCACGTGCTCGTCGGCGAAGCTGTGGAAGCGGCAGCCGGGGAAATGCTCGCGCAGGGCGTCGAAGATGATGCTGCGGTGGCGCCACGCGCCGGCGCTGAAGAACTCGACCACCAGCAGATCGTCGTAGCGGTCCACCACCAGTCCGCTGATGCCGTCGCCCTCGCTGTGGACCACGCGCCAGGCGTTGGAGACCTCGTCCAGCTTCAGGATCTCGCGGCGCAAGCGCACCGCCTCGCCGATCTTGCGCACGAACCAGGCGACGTCCACCGCCACGTCGGGGTCGCGCTCGAGCATGCGCAGGGCGATCCGCGAGTGGCCGTTGTAGAAGCCGCGCCCGACGAACGTGCCGTCCACCCCGACCACCTCGACGATGCTGCCGGGCTTGGGCCGCTGCGCCGGCTTCTCGACCAGGCGCTGGAAGATCCACGGGTGGGTGGAGTTCCAGGCGTTCTTCAGGCGGACGACGGGCAGGGGCTCAGACATGGGGCTTGACGACGGGCGGGCAGGATCGGCTATTGTCGCCGAAGAAGGGGAGTAATCCCGCGCGCGACGGTCGTCATGACGGGCCGATGTCCTTGCCGGACATCCCGCCCCGGCCCCGCGGCAGGCCACCGGCCTGTGGATGAGACCTTCGCCGAACGGCGAAGCGCGCTCCCTTTCCATGCCTCCCTGCATGGACGCCTCCGCCGTCAGGCCCTTGTGGTTCAACCCGCGTGGAGCGTTGCATGGAGACGATCGGAACCCCTTTCCTTTGGCTGGTATTCGCCGGCGTGGTGGTGCTGGCCTTGGTGGCCGACCTGGTGCTGATGCGCCACGGCGGGCCGCACAAGGTCACGTTCAAGGAGGCCGCCTGGTGGAGCCTCGGCTGGGTCGCGCTGGCGCTGGCCTTCAACGCCTGGCTGTGGTGGGAGGCCGGGCAGCGTTTCGGCGCCGCGGAAGGCGAGCGCATCGGCATGGAGTTCCTGACCGGCTACCTGGTCGAGAAGGCGCTGGCGGTCGACAACATCTTCGTGTTCCTGATGATCTTCGGCTATTTCGCGGTGCCGGAGATGCAGCGCCAGCGCGCGCTGGTGATCGGCATCATCGGCGCGATCGTGCTGCGCGCGATCCTGATCTTCGCCGGCGCGCTGCTGCTTGCCAGGTTCCACTGGATCCTCTACCTGTTCGGCGCGTTCCTGCTGTTCACCGGGGTGAAGATGTGGCGCGCGGCCGGCGAGGAGCCCGACCTCGACCACAACCCGGTGCTGCGCTGGCTGACCGCGCACGTGCCGTTCGTGCGCCGCTACGTGGGCAGCGCGCTGTGGATCGGCAGCGGCAGTCGGCGCAAGTTCACCCCGCTGTTCATCGTGATCGCGATGATCGGCATCACCGACGTGATCTTCGCGGTGGATTCGATCCCGGCGATCTTCGCCATCACCGCCGATCCCTTCATCGTGCTGACCTCGAACGTGTTCGCGGTGCTGGGCCTGCGCGCGATGTTCTTCCTGCTGCAGGGCATGGCCGACCGTTTCCACCTGCTGCCCTATGGCCTTGCGCTGGTGCTGGTGTTCATCGGCGCCAAGATGCTGCTGGTGGACCTGTACAAGCCGCCGGTGCTGCTGGCGCTGGGCGTGGTGGCGGCCATCATCGGCACCACCATCGCGCTGAGCCTGCTGCGGCCGCCGGCCGCGCGCAGCGGCCACGGCTGAGGCAGGGGCGCGCCTTGCGCCGGCGCCGGCGCGCCCCATTTCGTTGCGATGGACACGCTTGCCGCTACCGCCGCGCGCCAGGATCGCCGCCGCCTGCGCCGCGCCCTGCTCACCAGCGGCGGCTTCGTGCTGCTGCTGTGGGCTTGCTTCCTCGCCCAGCACGCTCTGGACCGGCTGGGCGTGGACTGGACCGGACTGACGGTGGCCCCCGGCACCGCCGCCGGCCTGGTGGGCGTGCTCACCGCGCCGCTGCTGCATGGCTCGCTGGAGCACGTGCTGGCCAATTCCTTCGCGCTGCTGGTGCTGGGCACGCTGGCGCTGGTGGTGTACCCGAAGGCGACCCTGCGCGCATGGGCGCTGCTGTGGCTGGGATCAGGGCTGGGCGCCTGGCTGCTGGGCGACCCCGGCAGCCACCACCTCGGCGCCAGCGGGCTCGCCCACGGCCTGGGGTTCCTGGTGTTCACCCTGGGCCTGCTGCGGCGCGACCGCGCGGCGATCGCCGCGGGCATGATCGGCTTCCTGTTCTACGGCGGGATGCTGCTGACCATCCTGCCGCGCGAGGCGGGGATCTCGTGGCAGTCGCACCTGGGCGGCGCACTGGCCGGCCTGCTCGCCGCCGTCCTGTTCCGCCGCAGCGACCCGCCGCCCATGCGCGCGCCCTACAGCTGGGAACTGGAAGAACAGCAGGAAGCAGCCGCGCGCGAACGCGCCGATGCCGATGCCGCGCAGTTCGAACCGCCCGCCCCGGCGGACGTGCCGGTGCTGTGGCAGCGCCCGGCGGCCGCACCGGGCACGGGCACGGTCGTGCCACTGCGGCGGCCTGCGGCGGCGTCTGTGGAATCTTCCCGCAGGAGGGACGATTGAACCCGCGAGCAGATCCTCGCGGCTCGCGCGCTCAGACGCCGTAGTCGTCCTGCTCGTATTCGCCGCGGCGCAGGGCGCGCACCTGCCGCGCCTGTCCCTCCAGCGTCGCCTGCCGACGGGCGCGTTGGCGCGCGGCGTACCAGAGCAGGCCGGCACCGGCCACCGCCGCGCCCACCAGCAGCGGATTGCGGCGCACGAAGCCGCCGGCCACCTTGGTGCCCGCGCGCAGCGCCGCCAACGCGGCCCCGGTCTCCAGCCACTGCTTGGCGCTGCCCGGCAGGGCCTTGCGCAGGCCGTCGCCGAGCTCGCCCATCCGTTCCCGCGCCCGGTCCTGGGTATCATCGAACTTGCGCATGCACTCCTCCGTATCGTGTCTGCCTGCTTGCCAGGGCGACTATCCACCAGCGCCCGTTGATGGATCGTGAGCGGGATGACGCCGATGCGATCCGCCGCGCTACCATCTTCGTACGCACCCACCAGCACCCGGGGCGACGTCGGCCGCACTTGGGCATCCCGGAACCCGTTGCAACCCTGCTCTTGGAGCCTGCTCTTGGAACCGATGGACGCCACCAAGGAGCGCATGTCCGCATGAATCCCCCTGCCCTCCGCCCGCTGCTGGCCGGCATGGCCGCGGCGCTGCTGGCCGCCTGCG
>JBKBXH010000196.1:0-3428 GCA_046313655.1 Thermomonas sp.
GGAGCAGAAGCGCGCCGCCGCGCTGAGCGCGGCCATCGAGATTCGCCTGCTGGCGGACAAGGCCGACGAGGAGGGCCTGGACGACACCGACGCCTTCAAGAACCGGATGGAGTTCCTGCGCCAGCGCGCGCTCCACGCGCACGCGCTCGTCCAGCGCGGACTGGCGTTCGGCCTCCAGCGCCTGCACCGGGGCATCGCCCTCGGCCAGCTGTGCGGCCAGCTCGCCCAGGCGGGCATCTAGCTGGCCGCGCTGGCCGCCCATGCGCTCCAGCGCCTGCGCCAGCGCCACCATCTGCACCCGCTGCGATTCCAGCGCCAGCGCCAGCGCATGCGCGGCCTCGCGCGCCTCGCGGGCGGCGGTGCGCGCGGCTTCGCGCTTGTCGGTGAGGTAGCGGCGTTCGTTCTCGAGGGTCTGGCGAGTGGACTCGAGGTTGCCCATGCGCCCCAGCGCATCCTCGATGCGGATGCGCGCTTCCGCCGCCTGCTCCTTGTTCGCGTCCAGCGCCTCCTCGATCTGCGCCAGCTCGGCGTCGATCCGGGAGATCCGGGTGCGCGCGCTGTCCAGCCGGCCCTGCTGGCCCTGCAGCTGGCCGGCCAGTTCGGACACGCCGCGGTGGGCCAAATAGAGCTGGCGCTGCGCATCCTCTCGCTGCTGCTCGGCGGCCAGGTGCGCCTGCCGCAGTTCGGCCGACTGCGCTTCCAGCGCATGCTCGCGCTGCTGGTGCTGCGCGATCGCCGCGCGCAGCGCCTGCAGTTCTTTTTCGCGCAGCAGCGCGCCCTGGGTGGCGGCGCCGGAGCGCGCAATCCGCACCCAGCCGGCGCCGAGGCGCTCGCCGCCGCGGGTGATGACCGATTCGCCCTCGCCCAGCGTGGCCTGCAGCGCGCGCGCCTCGGCCAGGCCGTCGGCGGCGTGCAGGCGCGCCAGCAGGCGCCGGATCGCGCGCGGGCCCTGCACCTTGGCGGCCAACGAGGTGGCCGGATAAGCGCCGGCATCGTCCTCGGCCGCCACCAGCGCCAGCCGGCCCTCGCCGAGCTCGCCCAGCGCGTCCACCAGCTGCTCCGGCGCGTCCACCAGCACCGCTTCGATCAACTGGCCCAGCGCGGCCTCGACCGCGTTCTCCCAGCCCGCCTCCACCTGCAGGCGCTCGCCCACGCGCGCGGCGTCCAGCAAGCCGTGGGCCTGCAGCCACTGGCGCGCGGCGCCCTGTTCCTGCCCCAGCGCGGCCGCCTGCAGGGTCTCCAGCGACGCCAGCCGCCCGCGCGCGGCCTGCGCCTGCTTGCGCAGCTCGGCCAGCTCGGCCTGGACCTGGCGCTGGCGCTCCTGCACGTCGGCGCTGGCCTGCTTGCGCGCCTCGACCTCGGCGGTCAGCGTCTCCAGCGATTCCTTCTGGGTCTCGTGCTGCAGCTGCAGCTGCTCGAAGGCATCCGCCAGCGCGTCGAGGTCGAGCCCGGCGCGCTCGTCGCGCAGCTGCTGGCGGCGGCGGTCGGCGTCCAGGATCTGGCGGTCGAGCTGCTCGATGCGGGTGCGCTCCACCTCGCCGGCACGCGCGGCGTCGGCCTGGTCGCGGCTGTAGGCGTCCCAGCGCTGCTGCCACTCGGCCAGCCGCGCCTCCACCTCGCGCAGCGCGTCCTGGCGCTGGATGTCCTCGTCCTGCAGGGCCTCCAGCCGCGGCTGCGCCTCCTCCACCGCGCCGCGCAGGGCTTCCAGCTTCTGCTCGTCGCCACGGATGTGGCCGCCCAGCTCCGCCAGCGCCGCCTGCGCCTCGTCGCGCGCGCGCTGCAGGCGCTGGCCCAGCTCGCGCTGGTGGGCGATCTGCTGCTCGACCCGCGCCAGCACGCCGCCGACCTTGTACACCGCGGCCTGCGCGGCGTTCAGCGCCTCGCTGGCGGACTCGCGGCGCTCGCGCCCAACCTCCAGTTCGCTTTCGGCATGGCGCTGCTCGGCGACCAGCTGCTCCAGCCGGGTCTCCTCGCGAGCCAGCTGCTCGCGCAGGGCCTGCAACTGGCCGTCCAGCGCGCGGAACTCCAGCGCCCGCCACTGCGCGTCCTTGACCTTGCGCTCGGCCTGGATCGCGGTGTACTGCTCGGCCTGGCGCGCCTGCCGGGCCAGGTGCTGCAACTGCTTGCCCACCTCCTCGCGCAGATCGTTGAGGCGGTCGAGGTTCTCGCGGGTATGGCGGATGCGGGTCTCGGTCTCCTTGCGGCGCTCCTTGTACTTGGAGATGCCGGCCGCCTCCTCGAGATAGACGCGCAGCTCCTCCGGCTTGGCGTCGATCACCTCGGTGATCATGCCCTGCTCGATGATGGAATAGCTGCGCGGCCCGAGGCCGGTGCCGAGGAACAGGTCGGTGATGTCGCGCCGGCGGCACTTGGCGCCGTTGAGGTAGTAGGCGCTCTGGCCGTCGCGGCCGACCGTGCGCTTGACCGAAATCTCGTTGAACGCCGCGTACTCGCCGGCGATGGCGTGGTCGCTGTTGTCGAAGATCAGCTCGACGCTGGCCTGCGACACCGGCTTGCGGCCCGAGCTGCCGGAGAAGATCACGTCGGTCAGCGAATCGCCGCGCAGGCGGCTGGCCGCGTTCTCGCCCATCACCCAGCGGATGGCGTCGATGATGTTCGACTTGCCGCACCCGTTCGGGCCGACCACGCCGGTGATGTTGGTCGGCAGGTGCAGCGTGGTCGGATCGACGAAGGACTTGAAGCCGGACAGCTTGATGGTGGACAGGCGCATGCGCGTCGGCGAACCCCGGCGGCGCCTGCAGCGCGCCGCTTGCAGAAATTGGACTGGATCGACCCCTAAATGGTTGTTTTATCTAGGGGAAACCGTGCGGCACGCGGGTGCCGGACAGCGAGTATAGCGGGGCTAGCCGGCCCCGTCGGGCGGGCGCGCATCGATCGCCAGGGCGTGGATGTCGGTCTGCATCATCGTGCCCAGCGCGGCATACACCAGGCGGTGGCGGGCCAGCGGCGGCTTGCCGGCGAACGCCGCGCTGACGATCTCGACCCAGAAGTGCCCCTGCCCGCCGCGCGCGCCGGCATGCCCGGCGTGGCGGTGGCTGTCGTCGTACACCTCCAGCACCAGTGGCGCCAGCGCCTCGATGAGCAGCGCGCGGATGCGCTCCACCCGCGCCGGGTTGAGCCGCGGGATGTCGGCCTCGCTGCCGCCCGTGCTCACGGCAGCACCTTGCGGAACGGCCGCACCTCGACCCGCGCGTACACGCCGGCGGCGACGTAGGGATCGGCGTCGGCCCAGGCGCGGGCGTCCTCCAGCGAGGGGAACTCCGCCACCACCAGGCTGCCGGAGAACCCGGCCGGGCCCGGATCCTCGCCCCGCATCCTGCGGCTTGACAATGAGACCGAGGCCGAAGCCGTGGACCGCGTGCTGTCGCAGGCCGCGCATGGCCTTGCGCTGCGCGCGGTGCTGGCGG
>JBKBXH010000197.1:0-3419 GCA_046313655.1 Thermomonas sp.
GTGGACCTGGACGGCCCGCGCATCGACAAGCTGCTGCTGCAGAAGCTCGAACCGCCCGCCGCCGGCGAAGGCTGAGACCGAGGCTGTACCTGCGGCCGCAGCCGCGCGGAATCAGCGCAGCAGGTCGAGGAAGGCCTGCGGCTCCAGCGGGTGCCCCAGCCAGTAGCCCTGGACCAGGTCGCAGTCGCGGTCGCGCAGCAGCTGGTACTGGCCCTGCCGCTCCACCCCTTCGGCCACGACCACCACGCCCATCGAATGCGCCATCGCGATGATCGCACTGGTCAGCGCCAGGTCGTCGGGGTCGCGCAACAGGTCGGTGATGAAGCTGCGGTCGATCTTCAGCCCGTCCACCTGCACCCGGCGCAGATGGCTCAGGCTGGAATAGCCGGTGCCGAAATCGTCCAGCCACACCCGCACCCCGAGCTGGCGCAGCTTGCCCAGCAGCTCGGTGGCGTAGGCCTCGTCGCTGATCACCGCGGTCTCGGTCAGCTCCAGGTGCAGCCGTTCCGGCGCCAGCCCGCTGCTGTCCAGGGCGTCGGCCACCTGCTGCAGCAGCTCGCCGCTGCGCAGCTGGCGCGCGGAGACGTTCACCGACACGAACGGCGCCTCGCCCGCATCCGCCGGCACCGGCCAGGTGGCCGCCTCGGTGCAGGCGGTCTGCAGCGCCATCAGCCCGATCGCCTCGATCAGGCCGCTCTGCTCGGCCACGTCCACGAACACCGACGGCGCCACCGCGCCGTATTCCGGATGGTTCCAGCGCAGCAGCGCCTCCGCGCCCACCAGCACGCGGTCCTGGGTGCGGTAGATCGGCTGGTAGGCCAGGCTGAGCTCGCCGCGCGTCCACGCACCGCGCAGCTCCTGCTCCATCCGCACCCGGCGCTCCACCGCCTGGTCCATCGCCCGGCTGTAGAAGCGGTAGCAGTTCTTGCCCGCCACCTTGGCCTGGTACATCGCGATGTCGCCGTTCTTCATCAGCAGCGAGGCGCTGCTGGCATCGTCCGGGAAGATCGCCACCCCGACCGAGCCGCCCAGCAGCACCTGCCGGCCGTGCAGCAGCATCGGCTCGCTGAGCGCCGTCACCAGCGCCTCGGCCAGGCGGATCGCCTTGCCGCGGATGCCGGCGTCGGGATCGGCCTCGCCCAGCTGCAGCAGGATCACGAATTCGTCGCCGCCGAAGCGCGCGACCACCGACTCGGTGCCGTCCACCGAGGCCACCGCCTGCTCGATCCGCGCCGCCACCTGCAGCAGCACCTCGTCGCCGGCCTCGTGGCCGAGGGTGTCGTTGACCCGCTTGAAGTCGTCGAGGTCGGCGAACAGCAGCGCCAGCTGCGAGCTGGTGCCCTGGGTCTCGCGCAGGCGCTGCTCCAGGGTCTCGCGGAACGCCAGCCGGTTGGACAGCCCGGTGAGGGCGTCGCTATAGGCGACCCGGCGGATGTCGCGGTCGTGCCGTGCCACGCTGTCGCGCATGCGCCCGAAGGCGCGAATCAGATCGCCCAGCTCGTCGCTGCGCGCGCTTTCCGGCACCGGGGTGCTGAAATCGCCCGCCTCGATCTGGCGCGCGGCCTCGCCCAGCAGGCGGATCGGGCGCACCAGCAGGCGCTGCACCACGGCCGCGCCGACCAGCGCCAGCACCGTCAGCGCCGCGAACATCAGCAGCAGCCAGCTCATGCTGCGCTGGTTGACCGCGTTGAACTGCTCGCGCAGCGACGACAGCGCGCCCGATTCGGCACGCGCCACCGCCGCCATCGAGTAGCCGATGCGCACCCCGCCCAGGCGCTCGTCGCCGATCGTGATCGGCTGCGACACGTCCAGCAGTTCGTCGGACAGGTGGGTGTGCGGGCCCTTGGCCGCCACCACCTCGGCCGCCAGAGGGTCGTCCATCGGCCGCCCGTAGGCGGCGATGTCGCCGGAGCCATCGTGCAGGATGCGGCCCTGGGGGTCGTACACCAGCACGTAATCCACCTCCGGCGCGCGCAGGGCGTTGCGCGCGAGGATGCCGACCGCGTCGAGGTCGAAGTAGTACAGCGGATTGGCCAGCGCATCCGCCAGCTGCCGCGCCTGCGCCTCGCCGCTGAGCCGCATCTGCTCGGCCAGCAGGGTGTGCGTGCTCTGGCGCGCGATCTCGATGGCCTCTTCCTGGCTGCGCTGCTCGCGGAACCACAGCAGCGTCATCAGCAGAAGCACCAGCGCCAGCCCCGACAAAATGGCGATCTGGAACCGCGATTGCAGGCTCAGGCCGGCGCGCTTCACTCAACCTCCGCGCGCACGCGCTGCACCCCGCGCCCCAGCCATTCCAGCGAGCGCCGGTCCTCGGCGCCGATCGGCAGCAGCCGCGCGGTGCCGAGAAAGCGGCGCAGGGCCTCGCCCGCCTCCGGGTCCTGCGCGGCCTCCTGCAGCACTTCGTTCAGGCGCGCTTCCACTTTCGGGTCAAGCCCGGTGCGGGCCAGCATCAGCGCGCGCGGCACGTCCTCGGTGCGCCCGATCACGCGGAAGTCCTGGGCGAACGCGGGCGGCATCCGCGCCGGGTTCAGCCAGTCCAGGTTGCTCAGCACGCCTACGTCCACCAGGCGCTTGTGTACCCAGGTGGTGACGTTCAGCTCGGTGCGCGCGAACACGTAGCCCACCCGGTCCGGCGCCGGCTTGTCCATCGGCGACAGCAGCAGCTCCAGCGACTGTCCCTGCGCCAGCAAGGTCGCCGCCGGCAGGTAGTAGGCGCTGGTGGAATACGGGCTCTGGAAGGCGATGCTGTGCCCCACCAGGTCGTGCAGCGACTGGATCGGGCTGTCGCGGCGCACGAAGAACACGCCGTGGTAGCGCTGCGCGCCGTCGCGCTCGGTGATCAGGAAGGCATGCGCCACCCCGCGCTGCTCCAGCAGGGCGGCGTTGCCGGCGGTCTCGTTGATCCAGTCCACCCGCCCGCGCCGCAGGTAGCTGGACATCTGCTGCAGGTCGCGCGCCATCAGGATGCGGCCGCTGCGGATCCCGACCGAGGCCATGCGCGGGATCACGTAGTCCAGCAGTGGCTTGAGCTGGTCGTAGTGGGACTTGGGATCGTCGCTGACTCGGCCCAGCACCAGCACGCCGTCGTCGCTTTCCGGGGCGACCACCGGTGCCGCCGCCGAGGGCAGGCCGGCGGGCAGCAGACAGCACAGGCACAGCAACGCGAACGCGAATCGGCGCATGGCGTGCGGCTGTCCCCCTGGCGTGCGGATGGTGGTCAGGCTACCCGATTTTTCCGCCGCCCGCGGCCTGCCCGGCCAAGCGCGCCATGCGCTGGGCATCGGCCAGCACCCCGCGCAGCAGGCGCACGTCGGCGCTGTCGAGGTTGGCGCGCAGGTACAGCCGGCGCAGCTTGCGCATCGCCGACTCCGGGGCGCGGCCCTTGTGGAAGTCGATCTGGTCCAGGGTCTCGGCCAGCT
>JBKBXH010000198.1:0-3418 GCA_046313655.1 Thermomonas sp.
GCCGCGCGCTGGTGGACAGCTACATCACCCCGATCGAGCGCGAGGACATCGAGGCGCTGGGCTCGGCCCTGCACAAGATCCCCAAGCAGATCGAGAAGTTCGCCGACCGCTATGCGCTGGCGATCCAGCACCTGGGCCACATCGATTTCGCGCCGCGCGCGGCGATGCTGGAGCAGGCCGCGGCGGTGGTGGTGCAGATGGTGGGCGACCTGCGCCGGATGAACCTGGACGGCATGACCGCGCTGAACGAGAAGCTGCGCTCGATCGAGAACGAGGCCGACCGCCTGATGCTGGAGCTGTACCGCGAGATCTATTCCGGCAAGCTGGACAGCCTGCAGATGTTCCTGCTCAAGGAGTTCTTCGAGATCCTGGAGAAGGCCATCGACCGCTGCCGCGAGGCCGGCGTGGTGGCCTACCAGATCGTGCTCAAGAACAGCTGACGGGGCCGCGCCATGCTGACCCTCGTGCTGGTGGTGGTCGTGGCCGCGCTTGTGTTCGAGTTCATCAACGGCTTCCACGACACCGCCAACTCCATCGCCACCGTGGTCGCCACCAAGGTGCTCTCGCCGTGGCAGGCGGTGATGCTGGCCGCGCTGATGAACCTCGTCGGCGCCCTGATGGGCACCGCGGTGGCCAAGACCATCGCCTCCGGCCTGGTCGATACCGACGTGGTGCAGGTGACCTCGCAGGTGATCCTGTGCGCGCTGCTGGGCGGCATCGCCTGGAACCTGATCACCTGGTGGAAGGGCCTGCCGTCCTCGTCCTCGCATAGCCTGATCGGCGGCCTGTGCGGTGCCGCGCTGGCCGCGGCCCACAACAACATGGACGCGCTGATCTGGTCGCAGACGGTGGGCGACTGGACCAAGAACAAGGGCCTGTGGTGGAAGGTGTTCGTGCCGATGATCAGCTCGCCGGTGGCTGGGTTCCTGCTGGGCGTGCTGGTGATGCTGCTGCTGTGGGCGCTGATCGCCGGGATGGCGCGCGCGGGGGGCACCTTGCACCGGCTGGCGCGGCCGCATTTCGTCAACCGCTTCTTCGGCAAGGCGCAGATCCTGTCGGCGGCCTACATGGGCTATGCGCACGGCCAGAACGATGCGCAGAAGACGATGGGCATCATCGCGCTGACCCTGTTCGGCGCGCAGTCTACCGGCGCGCTGGACGACCTGCCGCGCTGGCTGGCGTTCCTGCATCCGGCCGGCAGCGACCCGCAGGGCATCGCCGGCTGGATCGTGGTCACCTGCGCGCTGGTGATGGCGGCCGGCACCGCGTCCGGCGGCTGGCGCATCATCAAGACCCTGGGCCACAAGATGGTCAAGCTGCACCCGATCAACGGCTTCGCGGCGGAAACCAGCTCGGCCACCATCCTCACCGTGGCCGCCCACTTTGGCATGCCGGTGTCCACCACCCACAGCATCTCCACCGCGATCATGGGCGTGGGCTTCGCCAAGAACCCGCGCGCGCTGAAGCTCGGCGTGATCGAGCGGATCGTGTGGGCGTGGATCCTCACCATCCCCGCGGCCGGCGGGATCGCCTACGGCCTGCTGCGGCTGCTGCAGGCGCTGGGCTGGGCCTGAGTGGCTGACCGGACGAGCGCCGGCGACCGCCGGCGCGAGGGCGCTTACAGCAGGTCGCCGCCGGCCGACATCCGGTGTTCCATCTCGTCGCCGGTACCCCCGATCTCCAGCACCAGGCGGTCCACCTCGGCCGCGGTCAGGCCCTCGTACGGGCGGTTCTCGCACAGGTGCAGGAAGGGCACGCCGTCGAGTTCGCTGATCGCCAGGTAGCCCACCCGGCTCTCGAAGTTGAAGCGCAGCGCGCGGCGCGCATCCAGCCCGACGATCGGCGCCACCGCGGTGCTGACCCGCAGGTAGTTGCGGCCGTCGTCGTCCTGCAGTTCGGCCAGGAAGATCGCCTGGTGCCGCTTGCCCTGCGCCAGCGACAGCTCCACGCAGGCCAGGAAGGGCTCCTGCACGCTCAGGCGGTAGCCGGCGGTGACCAGGTGGCGGCGGATCTGTTCGAAGTTGTGCATGGCGTCGGCGCGGCGGGTGGGGCCTGCGGCTATGCTAGCGCGGATCATGCCCCGCCTCGACCCGCCCGCACCGGTTCCGGCGCCCGACCAGCGCATCCTGGCGGCGATCCGCGCCCTCCCGCACGGGCAGGTGGCCAGCTACGGCACGATCGCCCGCCGCGCCGGGGTGCCCGGGCGCGCGCGGCTGGTGGCGCGGCTGCTGGCGCGCAACGAAGACCCGGGCCTGCCCTGGCACCGGGTGCTGCGCGCGGACGGGCGGATCGCGTTCCCGCCGGATTCGGACGGCTTCCGCGAGCAGTGCCGGCGCCTGCAGGCCGAGGGGGTGCCGGTGCAGCGCGGCCGGGTGCGCCTGCCGGCGGCTGAAGACGACCTCGATGCGGTGCTCTGGCGGCTGCGCTGAGCGGCTATGATGCGCCGCAACGAAACCGGATGACGCAAGGATGCCGTTCAACCTGCCCAAGATCACCAAGGCCCTGCTGATCGCCAACCTGGTGGGCTTCGCCCTGCAGGCCCTGCTGGGCGACCAGCGTCTGGTCGATTTCATGCTGTGGCCGTGGGGCGATGCCGCCTACGATCCCGACGCGCTGGCGCCGGCGTTCATGCCCTGGCAGCTGGTGACCTATGCCTTCCTGCACGGCGGGCTGCTGCACATCGCGTTCAACATGCTGGCGCTGGTGATGTTCGGCGCGCCGCTGGAATACACCTGGGGCGAACGCCGCTTCCTGGCCTACTACCTCGTCAGCGTGGTCGGCGCGGGACTGTGTCAGCTGCTGGTGGGCTCGTACGCGCTGGCGCACGGTGCCGAGGCCTACCCGACCATCGGCGCCTCCGGCGGCGTGTTCGGGCTGCTGCTGGCCTACGGGATGCTGTTCCCGAACCAGCGGGTGATGCTGCTGTTCCCGCCGATCCCGATGCGTGCGCGCACGCTGGTGATCGTGTACGGCCTGTTCGAGCTGGGCGTGGGCGTCACCGGGCTGCAGCCGGGCGTGGCCCACTTCGCCCACCTCGGCGGGATGCTGTTCGGCTGGCTGCTGATCCGCTACTGGCGCGGGCAGCCGCCGTTCGGCGGCGGCCGCGGCGGCCCGAAGATCCGCATCGTGCGCTGAGGCCGGCGTAAGGCCGGCCGGCGCAGGCTGGCTGGCCCGAAGTGAAGCTGAAATCGAAACCGAAATCGAAAGCACCGCCGAAAGCGAAACTTTGGCGAGACGGCGGGCGCGTCAGTACGGCTGGATGCGCTCGGCATCCTTGACCAGCATCGGCGCGCCGGCCTTGCAGCCGAACGCGGCGCCGAAGCCGGGCTGCTGCATCGCCGGGGCATTGGCGCGCCACAGGCCGGGCGCGCGCACGTCCTGGCGCGCGCGCAGGCGCGCTTCGTCGGCGGTCACCTGC
>JBKBXH010000199.1:0-3408 GCA_046313655.1 Thermomonas sp.
CGCTCTCGCCCGTGGCGGCGCGGCTGCTGGCGCTGACCAGCGCCGACGACGCGAACTTCGACGAGATTGTGGCGCTGATCGAGGCGGATATGTCGCTGACGAGCCGGATGCTGGCGCTGTGCCGGCGCGCGGCGGCGGGATTTGCTGCGGCGCAGCAATCCTTCGAAATGGCGAAAGCGCCTGAATGCGGCCAGCCCTGGAAGCGTGCGCTGTCTCAAAATTTGAGACGGAACATAAGCTTGTGGATAAAGCTTGAAAAACTTCTTGAAGTTTGCCGCAAGTCCTTGACCGGGCTTGGGAAATTTCCCGCGCGAAGTTGTTGACAGGCAGGTAGGGCCTGCTAATGTGGCGCTTCGTGGGAAAACCGGGAAAAAAGTGGTTTTCCTGGGGTGAACTCCGCGGCAGACGGGGGCGACAAGAGCAGTATGTTCCAGGGCGAGACCGCCATCACCATCGACGACAAGGGCCGGCTGGCGATTCCCACCAGTTACCGGGACCTCATCGCGCGTGAGTGTGGCAATCGCCTGGTGCTGACCTACAGCCCGTTCGACGTCGGCTGCCTGTACCTCTACCCGCATGCGGTCTGGGAGCGGGTGCGCGACCAGGTCAACGCGCTGCCGCGGATCCGAAGCGACAGCCGCCTGCTGCAGCGCAAGCTGGTGGGCGCGGCCGCGTTCGTGGAGCCGGACGGCAGCGGGCGCATCTCGCTGCCGGCCAGCCAGCGCTCGGCCACCGGCATCGACCGCAAGGCGGTGCTGCTGGGCGTGGGCGAGAAGTTCGAGTTGTGGAGCGAGCAGGCCCACCACGAACAGGTGCGGTTGACCTTCGGGGATGCCGAGCTGGGCGAGCACCTGCTGGATCTGGCGTTGTGAGCGGCGGTGGCGCGGACGCCGCGTCCGCCCACCTCCCGGTGCTGTTTGCCGAGGTCATGGACGGTCTGGCGGTGAAAGGGGATGGACGCTATCTGGATGGCACGTTCGGGCGCGGCGGGCATGCGCGCGGGGTGTTGCAGCGGCTGGGGCCGCAAGGGCGTTTGCTGGTGATGGACAAGGATCCCGAGGCGATCGCGGAGGCCATGCGGATGGCCGGGGCCGATGCGCGCCTGCACTGGCGGCGCGGCAGCTTCGCCACCCTTGCCGGCTGGGAGGAAACCGCCCCGGGCCTCGACGGCGTGCTGCTGGACCTGGGCGTGTCCTCGCCGCAGCTGGACGTGGCCGCGCGCGGATTCTCGTTCGGTAAGGACGGTCCGCTGGACATGCGCATGGACCCCGAGTCCGGCGAAAGCGCCGCCGAGTGGCTCGCACGCGCCTCCGAGAAGGAGATCGCCGACGTGCTGTGGACGCACGGCGAGGAGCGCCAGAGCCGGCGCATCGCGCGCGCGATCGTGGCCCACCGCAGCGCGCAGCCGATCGTCCGCACCGCGCAGCTGGCCGCGCTGATCGCGCAGGTGATGCCGCGCGGCGACAGCAAGACCCATCCGGCCACCCGCAGCTTCCAGGCCATCCGCATCCACATCAACCGCGAGCTGGCCGATCTCGAGGCCGGCCTCGACGCCGCGCTGACGCGCCTGAAGCCCGGCGGGCGGCTGGCGGTGATCAGCTTCCATTCGCTGGAAGACCGCATTGTCAAGCAGTTCATGGCCCGCCATGCGAAGGCGCCGCCGGCCAACCGGCGGATGCCGGTGGCGGTGGCGTTCACCCCGACCCTGCGCCTGGTCGGCGGCGCGCAGAAGGCCGGTGCGGCCGAGCTGGCGGCCAATCCGCGCGCGCGCAGCGCGGTGCTGCGGGTCGCGGAGAAGCTGGAGGTGGCGGCGTGATCCGCGGCCTACTCGTCGCCGCGCTGGTGCTGGCCAACGTCGCCAGCGCGCTGCTGATCGTGCGCGACCGCCACGAGCACCGGCAGGCGTTCATCGCGCTGACCCGGCTGGAGAGGGCGCGCGACGACCTCAACATCGAGTTCGGCCGGCTGCAGCTGGAGCAGGCTACCTGGGCCGAGAGCAACCGCGTGGACCAGGTGGCGCGCGCACAGCTGGGCATGGCCTTCCCGCGCACCGAAGACGTCGTGGTGGTGCGGCGATGACCCGGTTCGGCAAACAGCGCCCGCGGGTGGCCGGCAGCGGCGAGCGCCGCGAGCGCGCGCGCCTGCAGCTGGACCTGCGCAAGCGCCTGCTGCTGGTGTGCGTGCTGCTGGGGGCGGGTTCTATGGCGCTGCTGGCGCGCGCGTTCAACCTGCAGGTGGTGGACCAGGCGTTCTACCGCAAGCAGGGCGACGCGCGGTTCGTGCGCGAGATCCCGATCGCCACCTCGCGCGGAATGATCACCGACCGCAACGGCGAGCCGCTGGCGATTTCCTCGCCGGTGGAGTCGATCTGGGCCAACCCGCGCGAGCTGCTGAAGTCGCCGGAGCGCCTGCCGCAGCTGGCGCAGGCGCTGGGCATGCCGCAGGACGAGCTGGCCAGCCGCCTGAGCGCGCGCGCCGACCGCGAGTTCGTGTACCTCAAGCGCCGGATCAACCCGGACGAGGCCGCGCGCATCCTGGCGCTGGACATCCCCGGGGTCGCCGGCCAGCGCGAATACCGCCGCTTCTACCCGCAGGGCGACGTGCTGGCGCACGTGCTGGGCTTCACCAACATCGACGACCGCGGCCAGGAAGGGCTGGAGCTGGCGTTCGACGACTGGCTGCGCGGCACCCCGGGCGCGAAGCGGGTCATCCGCGACAACAAGGGCCGGATCGTCGAGAACGTGGACCTGGTGCGCCCGGCGCAGCCCGGTCACGACCTGGCGCTGAGCATCGACCGCCGCATCCAGTACCTGACTTACCGCGAGCTGCGCAACGCGGTCGCCGAGACCGGTGCCAGCAGCGGCTCGGCGGTGGTGCTGGACGTGGCCACCGGCGAAGTGCTGGCGATGGCCAACTTCCCCACCTTCAACCCGAACGCGGTCGGCGGCAGCCCGCGCGATGCCCACCGCAACCGCGCCGTCACCGACCTGATGGAGCCGGGCTCCACCATGAAGCCACTCACGGTGGCGGCGGCGCTGGAAGCCGGGGTCATCACCCCGTCCACCCTGTTCGACACCAATCCGGGCTGGATCCCGAACGGCACCTACCGCACCACCGACACCCATAACTACGGGGTGCTGGACACCACCGGCGTCATCCGCAAGAGCTCCAACGTCGGCGCGGCCCTGATCGCGCGCCGCCTGAGCAACGCGCAGTTCAACGAATTCGTGCGCCGCTTCGGCTACGGCCGGTCCACCGGCAGCGGCTTCCCCGGCGAGGCGGCCGGGCTGTTCCCCACGCCCGACCGCTGGAGCGGCACCAGCAAGCAGACGATGTCCTACGGTTACGGGCTGTCGGCGACGCCGCTGCAGATCGCCCACGCCTACGCCACGCTGGGCAACCGCGGCC
>JBKBXH010000200.1:0-3402 GCA_046313655.1 Thermomonas sp.
CCAGCAGGCCGGCGGCGACCAGCTGGCGGAACACGCCGCGCCACTGGGCGACATCGAGCTCGCGGCCGATGCCGTAGGTGCTGAGCGCGGCATGCCCGAACTGGCGCACCTTGGCGGTATCCGCGCCGCGCAGCACGTCGATCACATGCGCCGCGCCGAACCGCTGGCCGGTGCGGTACACGCAGGACAGCGCCTTGCGCGCCGCCTCGGTGGCGTCCCAGGTGCGCGGCGGCGACAGGCAGTTGTCGCAGCTGCCGCAGGCGCCGGGATGGGGCTCGCCGAAGTAGGCCAGCAGCGACTGCCGGCGGCAGCCGGTGGATTCGCAATAGCCGATCAGCGCGTCCAGCTTGCCGTGCTCCAGCCGCTTGCGCTCGTCGCTGGCCTCGCCGTCCTCGATCATCCGCCGCAGCAGCACGGCATCGCCAAGCCCGTAGGCCATCCACGCCTCGGCCGGCTCGCCGTCGCGGCCGGCGCGGCCGGTTTCCTGGTAGTAGCCTTCCAGCGATTTCGGCAGGTCGAGGTGGGCAACGAAGCGCACGTCCGGCTTGTCGATGCCCATCCCGAACGCGATCGTCGCCACCATCACGATGGCCTCCTCGCGCAGGAAGCGGCGCTGGCGCTCGGCGCGGGTCTCGGCGTCCAGGCCGGCGTGGTAGGCCAGCGCGCGCAGGCCGTGCCCGGCCAGCAGCTCGGCGGTGGCCTCCACCTTGCGCCGCGAGAGGCAATACACGATCCCGCTCTCGCCGCGGTGCTCCGCCAGGAACTCCAGCAGCTGCCGGTGGCCGCCATCGCGCGGCGCCACCGCATAGCGGATGTTCGGACGGTCGAACGAGCTGACGAACTGGCGCGCGTCCTGCAGCGCCAGCCGCTCCACGATCTCGCGCCGGGTGGGCGCGTCCGCGGTCGCGGTGAGCGCGATCCGCGGCACCTCCGGCCAGCGTTCGTGCAGCAGGGTGAGCTGGCGGTACTCGGGGCGGAAGTCATGGCCCCACTGCGAGACGCAGTGCGCCTCGTCGATCGCGAACAGGGCGATCCGCACGCGTTCCAGCAGACCCAGGAAGCGCGGGGTGAGCAGGCGCTCGGGCGCGATGTACAGCAGGTCCAGCGCGCCGTTCGCGAACTGGCGCTCCACCGCCGTGGCCTCGGCGGCCTCCAGGCTGGAGTTCAGGAACGCGGCGCGCACGCCCAGCTGGCGCAGGGATTCCACCTGGTCCTGCATCAGCGCGATCAACGGCGACACCACCACCGCGGTGCCCTCGCGCAGCAGCGCCGGCAGCTGGTAGCACAGCGACTTGCCGCCGCCGGTGGGCATCAGCACCAGCGCATCGCCGCCGGCGAGCAGGTGTTCGACGATGGCGCCCTGTTCGCCGCGGAATCCGGAATGGCCGAACACGCGGCGGAGCGTTGCAAGGGCGGACGACGACATCCGGCTAGGGTAGCAAGCCGGACCGGGCAAGGGAGCAGGGCCGGGCCATCCGGCCCCGCGCGCAGGCCCGTCGGGGGCGGCTTATTCCAGCAGCGAGCGCAGCATCCAGGCGTACTTCTCGTGGGTCTGCAGGCGCTGGGTCAGCAGGTCCACGGTGGGGTCGTCGCCGGCGGCGTCGGCGGTCTTGAGCACCTTGCGCGCGGTGCGGCAGACCGCCTCGTTGCCGTCCACCAGCTGCTGCACCATGTCGTGCCAGGCCGGCGCGGCGGCTTGGCCGGGCTCCTCGCGGATCGAGCTGAGGCGGATGAACTCGTGGTACGAGCCGGGCGCGTTGTAGCCCAGCGCGCGCATGCGCTCGGCGATGTCGTCCAGCGCGTTCCACTGCTCGGTGTACTGGGTCTCGAACATCAGGTGCAGGCTGTTGAACATCGGTCCGCTGATGTTCCAGTGGAAGTTATGGGTCTTCAGGTACAGGGTGAAGGCATCGGCCAGCACGTGGCCCAGGCCCTCGGCGATCTTGCGGCGGTCGCCGGCGGCGATACCGATGTCGATCGCGCGGCTGCCGTCGGCGTGCGCGGCGGTCTTGGCGGACTTGTGCTCGGACTTCTTCTTGGCCATGGCGGACTCCTCGTCGTGCCCGTGGTGGGCTTGGGATGGGCTTGCGGCGACAATACGCCGGTTGCCCTGCGATCTGAAATCGGAATGCCCGCTGCCCGCGATACATGAAGCCTATCGAGCACGCCGCCCTGCCGGCGCTTCCCGCCGACCCACGCCACGCCCGGCGCGCCATCGAGGCCGCGCTGGCGCGCGATCGTGGCCGCCTGCTGGGCCTGCTGGCGAAGTGGCAGGCCAAGCCCGGGGCGGAGGCGCCGCGCGAGGCATTCCTTGCGTGCCTGCAAGCATCGCTGGCCGCGCGTGAACGCCGCGTCGCCGCGCTGCCGGCGCCGGGCGCGGTGGATCCGGCGCTGCCGATCGCCGCGCATGCCGAGGAACTGGTCGGTCTCATCCGTCGCCACCCGGTGGTGGTGGTGGCCGGCGAGACCGGCAGCGGCAAGACCACCCAGTTGCCGCGGCTGTGCCTGCAGGCTGGGCGCGGTGCCGCCGGGATGATCGGCTGCACCCAGCCGCGGCGGCTGGCCGCGCGCTCGGTGGCGCGGCGGGTGGCCGAGGAGCTGCAGGTCCCGCTGGGCGGTGCGGTCGGCTACCAGGTGCGCTTCAACGAGGCGGTCGGCGAGCAGACCGCGATCAAGTTCATGACCGACGGCATCCTGCTGGCGGAAATCCAGGGTGACCGCTGGCTGTCGCAGTACGACACCCTGATCATCGACGAGGCGCACGAGCGCAGCCTCAACATCGACTTCCTGCTCGGCTACCTCAAGCAGCTGCTGCCGCGCCGGCCCGACCTCAAGCTGGTGCTGACCTCGGCGACCATCGACACCGCGCGCTTCGCCGCGCACTTCGGCGGCGCGCCGGTGGTGAGCGTGGAGGGGCGCGGCTATCCGGTGGAAGTGCGCTACCGTCCGCTCGAGGGGGAGGGCGCGCAGGACGGCGAGGACGCTGGCCAGCGCACGCTGGTGGACGGCATCGTCGCCGCCTGCGACGAGATCATGCGCGAGAAGGGCATCGGCGACACCCTCGTCTTCCTGCCCGGCGAGCGCGAGATCCGCGATGCCCACCAGGCGCTGGAGCGCCGCAAGTACCGCCACACCGAGGTGCTGCCGCTATACGCGCGGCTGTCCGCGAAGGACCAGGACCGGGTGTTCCATCCGGGGCCGCAGCGCCGCATCGTGCTGGCCACCAACGTGGCCGAGACCTCGCTGACGGTGCCGCGCATCCACTACGTCATCGACCCCGGCGTGGCCCGGGTCAAGCGCTACAGCCCGCGGCAGAAACTCGACCGCCTGCACATCGAGCCGGTCTCGCAGGCCAGCGCCAACCAGCGCGCCGGCCGCTGCGGCCGGATCGCGCCGGGCACC
>JBKBXH010000201.1:0-3403 GCA_046313655.1 Thermomonas sp.
GCCAAGACCATTGACCGCATCATCGACGTGTTCCCGGCCGGCGAGAAGCCGATGGTGCGCTCGATGCTGTCGGAGTCGCTGCGCGCGGTCATCAGCCAGTCGCTGCTGAAGAAGATCGGCGGCGGCCGCACCGCGGCGTGGGAGATCATGGTCGGCACCCCGGCCATCCGCAACCTGATCCGCGAGGACAAGGTGGCGCAGATGTACTCGGCCATCCAGACCGGCCAGGGCCAGGGCATGCAGACCCTGGACCAGCACCTGCAGGAGCTGGTGAAGCGCAGCGTGGTCAGCCGCCAGCAGGCCCGCGAATACGCCAAGGACAAGCGGTTGTTCGAATAAGCGCCCCCGCGCAGGAGCATTCCGATGAGCAGCATCGACTTCACCTCGTTCCTCAAGCTGATGGCGCACCAGAAGGCGTCGGACCTGTTCATCACCGCCGGCATGCCGCCGTCGATGAAGGTGAACGGCAAGATCAGCCCGATCACCCAGAACCCGCTGACCTCGCAGCAGAGCCGCGACCTCGTGCTCAACGTGATGACGCCGCAGCAGCGCGAGGAGTTCGAGAAGACCCACGAGTGCAACTTCGCGATCGGCGTGGCCGGGGTCGGCCGCTTCCGCGTGAGCTGCTTCTACCAGCGCAACCAGGTCGGCATGGTGCTGCGCCGGATCGAGACCCGCATCCCGACGGTGGAGGAACTGAGCCTGCCGCCGATCATCAAGACCCTGGCGATGACCAAGCGCGGGATCATCCTGTTCGTAGGCGCCACCGGCACCGGCAAGTCCACCTCGCTGGCGGCGATGATCGGCTACCGCAACCAGAACTCGACCGGGCACATCATCACCATCGAGGACCCGATCGAGTTCGTGCACAAGCACGACGGCTGCATCATCACCCAGCGCGAGGTCGGGATCGACACCGACAACTGGGAGAACGCGCTGAAGAACACCCTGCGCCAGGCCCCCGACGTGATCATGATCGGCGAGATTCGCACCCGCGAGGGCATGGACCACGCGATTGCGTTCGCCGAGACCGGCCACCTGGTGCTGGCGACCCTGCATGCCAACAACGCCAACCAGGCGATGGACCGCATCATCAACTTCTTCCCGGAAGACCGCCGCAACCAGCTGCTGATGGACCTCTCGCTCAACCTCAAGGGCGTGGTGGCGCAGCAGCTGATCCCCACCCCCGACGGCAAGGCGCGGCGGGTGGCGATGGAGATCCTGCTGGGCACCCCGCTGGTGCAGGACTACATCCGCGACGGCGAGGTGCACAAGCTGAAGGAAGTGATGAAGGAGTCCGTGCAGCTCGGCATGAAGACCTTCGACCAGAGCCTGTTCGAGCTGTACCAGGCCGGCGAGATCAGCTACGAGGACGCGCTGCGCTACGCCGACTCCGCCAACGAGGTGCGGCTGCGCATCAAGCTGGCGCAGGGCGGCGACGTGCGCACCCTGGCGCAGGGCCTGGACGGGGTGGAAGTGGCCGAGGTCGGGCGCTGACGGCGGCCCACGGGGGCGCTGGCGGGTGCTGGCCGCGCGCTAGAATGCGCGCATGGAACCGCCCCGCCAGAACTTCGGCAACCACCTGCTGATCGCGCTGCCCGCGCTGCGCGACCGCTACTTCGAGCGCAGCGTCACCCTGATCTGCCAGCACGATGCCGCCGGCGCGATGGGCATCGTCGTGAACCGCGCCTCCGAGTACACCGTGGGCGAGGTGCTGCGGCAGATGGGCATCGCCAGCGAGGATCCCGTGCTGCAGGCGCAGGCGGTGCTGGCCGGTGGCCCGGTGCACCCGGAGCGCGGCTTCGTCCTGCATGACGGCGGGCAGCCCTACGACTCCAGCCTGGCGGTGGGCGATGGCCTTTACCTGACCACCTCGCGCGACGTGCTGGAGGCGATGGCGCGCGGCGAGGGCCCGCCGCAGGCGCTGGTGGCCCTGGGTTGCGCCGGCTGGGGCGCCGGCCAGCTGGAGCAGGAGCTGCTGGACGACAGCTGGCTGCTGGCCCCCAACCGCGCCGACGTGCTGTTCCAGCTGCCGCTGGCGCAGCGCTGGCAGGCCGCGGCCGGCAGCATCGGCATCGACCTCCTTAACCACGCCAGCCACAGCGGGCACGCATGAGCACGCCGCCCGCCGCCGCGCCCGCCATCCGCGCCGACGGCACCGTGCTGGGGTTCGACGTCGGCATGCGCCGGATCGGCGTGGCGGTGGGCAACGCGCTCACCGGCAACGCCAGCGCGGTCGCGGTGATCGACGTGCATGCCGCCGGCCCGGACTGGGCGCAGGCCGAGCGCCTGCTGCGGCAGTGGCGCCCGGACGGACTGGTGGTCGGCGATCCCATGACCCTGGACGGCGGCGACCAGCCGATCCGCAAGGCCGCGCGCGCGTTCGCGCTGGAGCTGCAACGCCGCAGCGGGCTGCCGGTGGTGATGGTCGATGAACGCAACAGCTCGCAGGAGGCCGCGCGCCGGTTCGCTGCCGCCCGCGCCGATGGCCGCCGCAAGCGGCGCGATGCCGAGGTGCTGGACGCGGTGGCCGCGGCGGTGATCGTCGAGCGCTGGCTGGCCGCGCCGCGCGATGCCCACCCGCTTCCCTGATCCCCTCGTTTCCCCGCCGCCCCGACCACGCGCCCGCATGAATCCGCCCGCCGCCGACCGCCCCCGCCACCTGCTCGATCTCGCCCGCCTGCCGGCCGCACGCCTCGACACCCTGCTGCGCCGCGCGCAGATGTTCGCCGAGGGCGCGCAGGCGCCCGCCGCGCTGGCCGGGGTGGCGGTATGCACGCTGTTCTTCGAGCCCTCCACCCGCACCCGCCTGAGCTTCCAGCTGGCGGCGCAGCGGCTGGGCGCGCACGTGCTCAATTTCGACGCATCCACCGCCTCCACCACCAAGGGCGAGACCGATCTCGATACCTTCCGCACCATCCAGGCGATGGGCGTGCGCGGTTTCGTGGTGCGCCACAAGGCCGACGGCGCGGTGGCGGCGCTGGCCGAGGCGGCGCTGCCCGGGGTGGCCGTGCTCAACGCCGGCGATGGCCGCAGCCACCATCCCACCCAGGGCCTGCTGGACATGCTCACCCTGCGCCAGGCCAAGGGCGAGGACTTTTCCAGGCTGAAGGTGGTGATCGTCGGCGACGTGAAGCACTCGCGGGTCGCGCGCAGCGACCTGCATGCCCTGCGCGCGCTGGGCTGTGGCGAGATCCGCGTGTGCGGCCCGGTGGCCCTGCTGCCGGACGACGACACCCTGGCCGGCTGCGCGGTCAGCCACGATCTCGACGCCGCGCTGGACGGCGTGGACGCGGTGATGATGCTGCGCCTGCAGCGCGAGCGCATGGCCGAGGGCCTGGTCACATCGCTCGACGACTACCACCACGCCTACGGCCTTACCGAAGTCCGCCTGCGCCGCGCC
>JBKBXH010000202.1:0-3393 GCA_046313655.1 Thermomonas sp.
ATGCTCGCCGACCAGGTGCTGTCGGCGCCGCTGGTGAAGGACGCCATCGCCGACCAGGCGCGGCGCGACGGCGGCAAACCGGAGGCGGCCTGGGAGAAGGCCAACGCCTATTTCTGGGAGATCGCGGCCGACTACTCCAACACCGTGGTGCGCTCGGCCAGCTTCGCCCTGACCTTCGTCTGGAACCGGATCTACCGCGGCGTGCTGGTGCACCACCTCGACCAGTTCAAGCAGGAGGCGCCGGGCCACGAAGTGGTGTACGTGCCCAGCCACCGCAGCCACATGGACTACCTGCTGGTGAGCTACCTGCTGTACACCCACGGCGTGGTGCCGCCGCACATCTTCGCCGGCATCAACCTCAACCTGCCGGTGGTGGGCACCCTGCTGCGCAAGGGCGGCGCGTTCTTCGCCCGCCGCAGCTTCAAGGGCAACGCGCTGTATTCGGCGGTGTTCCGCGAGTACATGGCGCAGCTGGTGGCCGGCGGCTATTCGATCGAATACTTCATCGAGGGCGGGCGCTCGCGCACCGGGCGGCTGCTGCAGCCCAAGGGCGGCTCGCTGGCGATGACCGTGCGCGCCTACCTGCGCCAGCCGACCCGGCCGCTGCTGTTCCAGCCGGTGTACATCGGCTACGAGAGGTTGATGGAAGGCCGCAGCTACCTGGACGAGCTGTCCGGCAAGCCGAAGGAGAAGGAGTCGATCTGGCAGCTGCTGGGCGGCATCCCCAAGGTGCTGCGCAGCAACTACGGCCAGGTGGTGGTGAACTTCGGCGAGCGCATCCAGCTCAGCCAGGTGCTGGCCGAGCTGGCACCGGAATGGGACGGCCAGCCGGTGGGCGACGACGAGAAGCCGGCCTGGTTCGCGCGCACGGTGGACGCGCTGGCGCAGCGCATCCAGACCAACGTCAACCGCGCCGCCGACGTCAACCCGATCAACCTGCTGGCGTTGGCGCTGCTGTCCACGCCCAAGCACGCGATGGGCGAGGCCGACCTGCGCGCGCAGATCGCGCTGTCCAAGACCCTGCTGGCGGAGGTGCCGTACTCCGACTGGGTGACGGTGACCCCGCACACGCCGGAGCAGATCATCGCCCACGGCGAGGAGATCGGCCTGATCACGCGCACCGCGCACCCGCTGGGCGACGTGCTCGGGGTGGAGGGCGACAACGCGGTGCTGCTGAGCTACTTCCGCAACAACGTGCTGCACCTGTTCACCGCCTCCTCGTGGATCGCGGTGTGCTTCCAGAACAACCGCCGCATGGGCCGGCGCCAGCTGCAGCAGATCGGCCGCACCCTGTACCCGTTCCTGCAGGCCGAGCTGTTCCTGCCCTGGGACGAGGACACCTTCGCCGCGCGCATCGACCAGACCATCGGGGTGTTCGTGCGCGAGGGCCTGCTGGAGCAGGTGAGCGATGAGGACGGCGGCATCCTCCAGCGCAACACCGGGCAGAGCGACGAGGTGTTCCGCCTGCGCGCGCTCGGCCACACCCTGCAGCAGGCGTTCGAGCGCTACTACATCGCAATCGCGGTGCTGGTGAAGAACGGCTCCGGCACGCTCGGCGCGGGCGAGCTGGAAGGCCTGTGCCAGCTCACCGCGCAGCGGCTCTCGCTGCTGTACGCGCCGGCCGCGCCGGAGTTCTTCGACAAGACCCTGTTCCGCGGCTTCATCCAGAAGCTGCGCGAGCTCAAGCTGGTGTGGCCGGACGACACCGGCCGGCTGGCGTTCGACGAGCGCCTGAAGGCCTGGGCCAAGGATGCACGCGTGGTGCTCGGGCGCGAGCTGCGCCACACCATCGAAAAGATCAGCCCCGCCGGCAGCGGCCGCAGCAGCGGCGAGCAGCCGGCGCTGCCCGCGGACAGCGAAGAGGGGGAAGCACGGCAGGGCAAGGACGCGCAGGGGCCGGAGTGAGGCTCGCGGCGGGCCGCCGCGCGCAAAAGCCGGGATCCCGGCTTACGCCGGCTCGTCCGGGATCAGCAGGTTCTCGATCCAGGCGATCTGGTCCTTCAGCAGCAGCTTGTGCTTCTTCATCCGCTTGAGCACCAGCTCGTCGGCCTGGAGGCCCTCCTGCAGGCGGGCGATGGCCTCGTCCAGGGCGCGGTGCTCCTGGCGCAGCTCGGCCACACGCCGGGCCAGGCGCGCGAGTTCGGCCGGATCGAGGGGCTGGTTCATGCCCCGAGCATAGCGCGCCCGGCGCGCCGCGGCAGGCGGGTAAAATGGGGCCGGATGACGACCCAGGCCCACATTCCCGCGCCGCCCCCCGCCCGCCACAAGCGCGAGGCCGACAAGCTGGCCAAACGCCTGCGCCACCAGGTGGGCAAGGCCATCGCCGACTTCGGCATGATCGAGGAGGGCGACAAGATCATGGTCTGCCTGTCCGGCGGCAAGGACAGCTACACCCTGCTGGACGTACTGCTGCAGCTGCGGAAGAAGGCGCCGGTCGAGTTCAGCATCACCGCGGTCAACCTCGACCAGAAGCAACCGGGCTTCCCGGAGCACGTGCTGCCGGACTACCTGCGCTCGATCGGGGTGGACTTCCACATCCTCGAGCAGGACACCTATTCGGTGGTCAGCCGCGTCATCCCCGAGGGGAAGACGATGTGCTCGCTGTGCTCGCGCCTGCGCCGCGGCGCGCTGTACACCCATGCCGCGCAGCACGGGTTCACCAAGATCGCGCTGGGCCATCACCGCGACGACATGGTCAACACCTTCTTCCTCAACCTGTTCTTCCACGCGAAGTTGAGCGGCATGCCGCCCAAGCTGCTGAGCGACGACGGCAAGCACGTGGTGATCCGCCCGCTGGCCTACGTGCGCGAGGACGACATCGCCGCCTACGCCGAGGCAAGGCAGTTCCCGATCATCCCCTGCAACCTGTGCGGCTCGCAGGAGAACCTGCAGCGCAAGCAGGTATCGCGGATGCTGGCGCAGTGGGAGAAGGAGGCGCCCGGCCGGATCGAGACCATGGCGCGCGCGCTGGGCGATATCCGCCCGTCGCAGCTGGCCGATCCCAGGCTGTTCGACTTCCTCGCGCTGGGCCGGCGCAGCGACGCCCCGCCGCCCGACGCCCACGCCTGGCTAGCCGGCGCGCCGGCCGCGCCCGAGCCGGTGGCGATGGCGCTGCACCCGGTGCGCAACCACGACGGGCTGGACATCTTGAAGTCCTAGCCCGCCCGGAGCCGTCGCGTGCGTCCCGCGTCCTGGCCCGCCCGCAGACGGTCCCGTTCATGTGAGCCTGTCGAACCGTGAACGGGACTGTCCAGAACCCGCGCCATCCGCCTCCCTCGTTCCCACATCGCTGCACCGCGTCCATGGCGCAGCCCGCACAGGATTCCCGATGTTCTTCCGCAACCTCACCCTGTTCCGCTTCCCGTCCTCGCTCGACCTGTCCGACCTCGAACC
>JBKBXH010000203.1:0-3376 GCA_046313655.1 Thermomonas sp.
GGCACGAAGCCGTCGGCCTTGGCGTCGTAGGCGCCGTGCACCAGGCCCATGAACTCGCTGGCGATGTTGCGGTGGAACCACGGCGGGCGGAAGGTGTCCTGCGCGGCCAAGATGCGCGGCGGGAAAATCACGAAGTCCATGTTGCTGGTGCCCGGGGTGTCGCTGGGCGAATGCAGCACCAGGAAGATCGACGGGTCCGGATGGTCGTAGCTGATCGAGCCAATGGTGTTGAAGCGGCGCAGGTCGTACTTGTACGGCGCGTAGTTGCCGTGCCAGGCCACCACGTCCAGTGGCGAGTGGCCGATTGGCGCGCGCCACAGGTGGCCCTGGAACTTGGCAACGAGCTCGAACTCGCCCTCCGCGTCCTCGAACGCGGCCTGCGGAGCGAGGAAGTCGCGCGGGTTGGCCAGGCCGTTGCTGCCGATCGGCCCGAGGTCGGGCAGGCGCAGCAGCGCGCCGAAGTTCTCGCACACGTAGCCGCGCGCCGTGCCGTCCGGCAGCGCGACGCGGAAGCGCACGCCGCGCGGGATTACCGCGATCTCCTGCGGCTCCACGTCCAGCACGCCCAGCTCGGTCTCGATATGCAGGCGACCCAGCTGCGGGACGACCAGCAGCTCGCCGTCGGCGTCGTAGAAGAAGCGGCCCTGCATGTCGCGGTTGGCCGCGTACAGGTGGATGCCCACCCCGGTGCCCGCCTCCGGGCCACCGTTGCCGCCCATGGTGAACAGGCCCTCGACGAAATCGGTGGGCGCCTCGGGCAGCGGCAGCGGGTTCCAGCGCAGCTGCTCCGGGGTCACCGCGCCGGCCCCGAACGCGTTGTGGAACGCCGGCTGCGCGAACGCAGCGAAGCGGCCGTGCACCGCGGCTGGACGGATGCGGTACAGCCAGCTGCGGCGGTTGGCATGCCGCGGCGCGGTGAACGCGGTGCCGGTCAGCTGCTCGGCGTACAGCCCGTGCGCCACCCGCTGCGGCGAATTGCGCCCCACCGGCAGCGTGCCGGGAACCGCCTCGCTCGCGAACTCATTGCCGAAACCGCTCTGGTAGCCGTTGCTGTGGATGCTCATGCGCTTCGCCGCTCCCGGTCGGCCTGTCGAACGCCACGCCGCGGTGGCCGTTCGTGGTGAGCCTGTCGAACCATGAACGGCCTCCCGCCCCTCGACAGGCTCAGGGCGAGCGGCCGCCGGTCACAACACCCCGCGGCGCATCTGGTCGCGCTCGATGCTCTCGAACAGCGCCTGGAAGTTGCCTTCGCCGAAGCCCTCGTTGCCCTTGCGCTGGATGATCTCGAAGAAGATCGGGCCGAACGCGTTCTGGGTGAAGATCTGCAGCAGCTTGCGCGACTTGGTCTCCATGTCGGCGTCGATCAGGATCTTGTTCCTGGCCAGCCGCGGCACGTCCTCGCCGTGGTTGGGCACGCGCTGGTCGATCACCTCGAAGTAGGTGTCCGGGGTGTCGAGAAACTCGACGCCCGCCGCGCGCATTCGCTCCACCGTGGTGTAGATGTCGTCGGTGAACAGGGCGATGTGCTGGATGCCCTCGCCCTTGTACTCGCGCAGGTACTCGTTGATCTGGCTCTTCTCGTCGCTGGACTCGTTCAGCGGGATGCGCACCACGCCGTCCGGTGCGGTCATCGCCTTCGATAGCAGGCCGGTCTTGGCGCCCTTGATGTCGAAGTAGCGGATCTCGCGGAAGTTGAACAGCTTCTCGTAGTAGTCCGACCACTTCGCCATGTTGCCCACGAACAGGTTGTGGGTGAGGTGGTCGATGAAGGTCAGGCCGAAGCCCGCCGGGTGCTGGTCCACGCCCGGCAGCGGCACGTAGTCGGCATACAGGTCGTCGCGGCCGTCGTCCACGAGGTAGAGCATGCAGTCGCCGATGCCCTTGATCGCCGGGGTGTCCACCGCGCCGGTCTCCGGCTTGTGGTCGGCCTTGGCGCCGCCGTTGGCCAGCACGTGCGCCAGCACTTCGGCGGAGGGCTTGCTGAAGCGGATCGCGAAGCCGCAGGCGGACGGGCCGTGCTGGGCGGCGAAGTCGGAGGCGAATGAATCGGCCGATTCGTTCAGCAGGAAATTGATGGTGCCCTGGCGGAACAGGGTGATCGGCCGCGCCTTGTGCCGCGCCACCGCGGTGAAGCCCAGCTTCTCCAGGTAGTCGCGCATGCGCGGGCCCTGCCCGGCCGGCGCGGCGAACTCGACGAACTCGAACCCGTTGATGCCCATCGGGTTGTCGAAGGTGGTCGGCTGCATGCCAAGATTGGGTTGCGCGTTCATGCGGAGGTCCTCAACGCCGGGGAGCGCATTTTATAGTTGCATCTGCAACCATTTTCAAGGCACCCTGCATTCCGCCATGGCCGACCACGCCCAGCTCGTCCTCGAACGCTTCCTGCCCTACCGCCTGAGCGTGCTGTCCAACCGCCTCAGCGGGGCGATCGCGCGCGAGTACTCGCAGCGGTTCGACCTCGGCGTCACCGAATGGCGGGTGATGGCGATCCTCGGCCGCACTCCGGACCTGTCGGCCAACCAGGTGGCGCAGCGCAGCGCGATGGACAAGGTCGCGGTGAGCCGTGCGGTGGCGCGCCTGCTGGCGGCCGGGCGGATCGAGCGCGAGTTCGATGAGGACGACCGCCGGCGCTCGGTGCTGCGGCTGTCGGAGGCCGGCTACGCGATCTACGACGCGGTAGTGCCGCTGGCGCTGGGCTTCGAACAGCAGGTGCTGGGCGAGCTGGCCGAGGACGAGCGCGCGCTGCTGTTCCGCCTGCTCGATCGACTGGACGAGCTGGAACTGCGCGCCGAATCCACCCACCACGCCGGCTGAGGCACGCCGCAAACGCCGACGGCGGCCAGCAGGCCGCCGCCAGGAACCGGGACCGGGGCGCATCCCCCGGGGTGGGGCCCCGCGGAGTTACTATACGCCGGGCATACAGCGCAGGGGAAGCCGCGCGAGAAGGCGCCGCGCGCCGCCTCCCCCGCCCGCCCGGCGGCGACGAGCTCCTCGCGGTCGATGGCGAGCACGTCGAAGTTGCGGGGCTCGGGGCTGATCCGGATCTGCCGGACCTGGGCCCGGCGAAGCGGCGCGTTGAAGGCCAGCGCGACCGGGCCGAGCTCGCAGCCGTCGTCGTACTCGCCTTCGACGCAGTCGCGCCCGAGCAGCTCGACCCCAGGCGCGGTTCGAAACGAGTGGACGGTGTCGTAGCCGACCGGGCGCGGGCCGGCCTTGCCACGCAGCTGCTTGGCCACGGTCACGACGATCTCGGTGTCGGCCGGCCAGCGCCCCTTGGGGGCGATCCAAAACTCCGGGTAGCGGTAGCCGTCGCGGTCCCGGGGGACCGCGCGCAGCGTGATCGGCACGGCCTCGAGCTCGCCGTCGGCGGCCCGGG
>JBKBXH010000204.1:0-3365 GCA_046313655.1 Thermomonas sp.
CCGGCGGGGCATTCGCGCAAAACCGGGAATCCGGGGACTGCCCGGCCGCGCCATCACAGGTTGCGGCGCGCGCTCGCCAGCAGATTGCCGAACAACAGCCCGGCCAGCAGGGCCATCAGGGTATTCAGCGCGGCCAGCGCGGCCTCCTGCCCGGCGCCCAGGTCCTGCGCCTGGACCAGGGTGATCACGCCGCGCAGGGCCACGCTGCCCGGCACCAGCATGATCAGGCCCGGCAGCCGGATCAGCGCCCCCGGGCGGTTGAACCAGCGCCCGTACAGATTGCCGGCGGCGGTGGTCAGCAGCGCCGCCAGGAACAGCCCCGCCTGCGGCCCGAACCACTCGCCGCCGTAGCGCGAGATCAGGTAGCCGGAGGCCGCCGCCGCCATCACCAGCGGATAGTCGCGGCGGTGGGCGCGGAACAGCACCGCGAACGCGAACGCACCCAGCCCCAGCGCCGCCCACATCACCCAGTCCGGCTGCGGGCGCGCGGCGCGCACCTGCGGCTCGATCCCGAGCAGGCCGGTCAGGCCGAGCGCGATCGCGGTGCCGATGGTCAGCTTGAGGATGGTGGTGAGCGCGCCGGCGAAGCGCGCGGTGCCCGAGACCAGGTGGTGGCTGGTGAGTTCGTTCATCGCATTGGTCAGCGCCATGCCGGGCAGCAGCACGATGAGCGAGGCGATGATGACGGTGTTGAGGTTGAGCGGGCCGATCCAGACCGACACCGCGATCACCATTGCGCCGGCCACCAGCCCGCAGATGGCCTCGAACGCTTCGCCCAGCTGCGGGCGCGACTGCGCGGCCAGTTCCAGCAGGCCGATCACCAGCCCGATCGCGGCGGCGGTGCCGATGTCCAGCCACGGCAGCCGCAGCAGGCCGGCCACCGCGGCCGACGCCAGCGCGAACCCCAGCACCTGCATCAGCCGCCCGCGGCGCCCGGCCACCCGCTGCAGCGCGCGCAGGGCCTGCCGCCCCTCCGCCACCTGCATGCGCCCGGCCAGCACGTCCTCGGCGATGCGGTCGGCCTCGCACAGCTTGTACAGGTTGGTGTCGCCGCCGCCGAGCCGGATCACGCGGGTGGTCTCGGTCTCGCCCGGCGCGCGCCGCGGGTCGCTGAAGGCCAGGATCATGCCGGTGGGGTTCACCCACGGCTCGCACTCCAGCCCCAGCCGCTTGGCCACGCCCACGATCGCGCCCTCCAGGCGCTGCGCGGTGGTGCCGTAGGCGTGCAGGTGTGCCGCCAGGTCCACCACGAAGGCGACACGCTCGGTGTAGGAAACGGCGTCGTGGCGGGCGTGCGCGTGCATTGCCCAAGCATGACATGCGCGTGCCGGATTCACACCCGCATCACGGCTTTGCGTAAGCTTGCCCGCGCATGAGCCGCGCGCCCAACCACCATCCGCCCAGCGCCAGCCCCGATCCCGGCGACCCGCAGGTGCTGCGCCTGGGCGGGCGCTGGACGCTGCGCTTCTCGGCCGAGATCGGCGAGGTGCTGCGCGCGGTCCCGGACGGCATCGCCTGCATCGATGCGCGCGGGGTGGACCGCCTGGATTCGCTGGGCGTGCTGCAGCTGCTGCGCTGCGCCGACCGCCGCGGGCTGGCGTTCGACCGCTTCCGCTTCCGCGACGAGCACCAGGCGCTGATCACCGCGATCGAGGACGTGCACGACGACCGCCCCAAGGGCCTCCGCGACACCGGCTTCACCGCGGCGCTGGAGCGCCTGGGCCGCGCGATCGTGGCCAATGCGCGCGAGGTGCTGGCGCTGGTGGCCTTCCTCGGCGAGGTGCTGGCCAAGCTGCTGCGTCTGGTGAAGGAGCCGCACCGGCTGCGGATGACCGCCACCGTGCACCACATGGAGCAGGTGGGGCTGGATTCGGTGCCGCTGGTGGCGCTGCTGTCGTTCATGGTCGGCGCGGTGATCGCATTCCTCGGCGCCACCGTGCTGGCCGATTTCGGCGCCACCATCTACGTGGTGCAGCTGGTCACCATCGCCTTCCTGCGCGAGTTCGGCGTGCTGCTGGCCGCGATCCTGCTGGCCGGGCGCACCGCCAGCGCGTTCACCGCGCAGATCGGGATGATGGTCAACCGCGAGGAAGTGGACGCGATCCGGGTGCTCGGCCTCGACCCGATCGACCTGCTGGTGATCCCGCGGGTGCTGGCGCTGCTGGCGATGCTGCCGCTGCTGACCTTCATCGCGATGATCGCCGGCCTGCTCGGCGGGCTGGTGGTCGGCGGGCTGGTGCTGGACATCCCGGCCGCCGCCTACCTGGCGCGGATGCAGGACACCATGAACATCCGCCACTTCGTGGTGGGCATGGCCAAGGCGCCGTTCTTCGCGCTGGTGATCGCGCTGATCGGCTGCCTGGAAGGCCTGCAGGTGCAGGGCACCGCGCAGTCGCTGGGCGAGCGCACCACCTCCAGCGTGGTGCAGGCGATCTCGCTGGTGATCGTGCTGGATGCGCTGGCCGCGCTGTGGTTCATGGAGATCAACTTCTGAACGCGCAGGACGCCAGCGCGGCACGCATGGACGCCCTGGACGCGGCCGCCGGCGCGGACGCGCCGATCATCCGCGTGCGCGGCCTGGTGACCCGGTTCGGCAGCCAGGTGGTGCACGACGGGTTGGACCTGGACGTACGCCGCGGCGAGATCCTGGGCGTGGTCGGCGGCTCCGGCAGCGGCAAGTCGGTGTTCATGCGCAGCCTGCTGGGGCTGCAGGTGCCGGCCGCGGGCCGGATCGAGATCCTCGGCGTGGACGCGCGCGCGCAGGACCCGCTGCTGCGCCGGCACATCGAGCGCAACATCGGCGTGCTGTTCCAGGACGGCGCGCTGTTCTCCTCGCTCACGGTCGGCGAGAACGTGCAGGTACCGCTGAAGGAGTACTACCCCGGACTGCCGGACTCGCTGCGCTACGAGCTGGCGCTGCTGAAGGTGAAGCTGGCCGGGCTGCCGGCGGATGCGCTGGACAAGCTGCCCTCGCAGCTGTCGGGCGGCATGCGCAAGCGCGCCGCGCTGGCGCGCGCGCTGGCGCTGGACCCGCCGCTGCTGTTCCTGGACGAGCCCACCGCGGGGCTGGACCCGATCAGCGCTGCCGCGTTCGACCAGCTCCTGCACACCCTGCGCGAGGCGCTGGGGCTGACCGTGTTCCTGATCACCCACGACCTCGACACCCTGTACGCGATCTGCGACCGTGTGGCGGTGCTGGCCGACCGCCGGATCGTCGCGGTGGCGCCGGTGCGCGAACTGGAAACCCTGGACCATCCGTGGGTGCAGGAATACTTCAACGGGCCGCGGGGGCGCGCCGCGCGCGGCGATACGCCAGGAGCCGCCAGCACGCCATGCCCACGCCGCGGCCGGCCCTGTCCCGGCCA
>JBKBXH010000205.1:0-3363 GCA_046313655.1 Thermomonas sp.
TCGCTGATGCTGGACATCGCCCTTGGCATCGGCGGCCTGCCCAAGGGCCGGGTGGTGGAGATCTACGGGCCGGAGTCCTCGGGCAAGACCACCCTCACCCTGCAGGCCATCGCCCAGTGCCAGAAGGCGGGCGGCACCTGCGCCTTCATCGATGCCGAACACGCGCTGGACCCGATCTACGCGCAGAAGCTGGGCGTGAACCTGGACGACCTGCTGCTGTCCCAGCCCGACACCGGCGAGCAGGCGCTGGAAATCGCCGACATGCTGGTGCGCTCCAATGCCATCGACATGGTGGTGGTGGACTCGGTGGCCGCGCTCACCCCCAAGGCCGAGATCGAGGGCGAGATGGGCGACCAGCTGCCCGGCCTGCAGGCGCGCCTGATGAGCCAGGCCCTGCGCAAGCTGACCGGCAACATCAAGCGCAGCAACTGCCTGGTGATCTTCATCAACCAGCTGCGCATGAAGATCGGCGTGATGATGCCGGGCCAGAGCCCGGAGACCACCACCGGCGGCAATGCGCTCAAGTTTTACGCTTCGGTGCGTCTGGACATCCGTCGCATCGGCAGCATCAAGAAGGGCGACGAGATCATCGGCAACCAGACCCGCATCAAGGTGGTCAAGAACAAGCTGGCGCCGCCGTTCAAGCAGGTCGTCACCGAGATCCTGTACGGCGAGGGCATCAGCCGCGAGGGCGAGCTGATCGACATGGGCGTGGACGCCAAGCTGGTCGAGAAGGCCGGCGCCTGGTACAGCTACGACGGCGAGCGCATCGGGCAGGGCAAGGAGAACGCCCGCCAGTACCTCAAGGAAAACCCGGCCGCGGCGCAGAAGCTGGAAGCCGCGCTGCGCGAGAAGTTCGTGCCCGAGGACGCCGCGCGCGAGGAAGGCGACGCCGGCGACGACGAGTGAGCCATTCCGGCGGCGGCGACGAGGCGGCGTCCTCGTCAGCGCCGGGGCGTCGCCGCCGCCCGGAACCCACGCCCGTGCAGCGGGCGCTCGGCCTGCTGACCCGCCGCGAGCATTCCCGCCACGAGCTGGTCCGCAAGCTCAAGCAGCGCGGGGTGGAGGCCGATGATGCCGCTGCCGCGATCGATCGGCTGGCCGAGGCCGGCTGGCAGGACGACGCCCGCTTCGCGGAGTCCATGGTCCGCAACCGCGCCGCTAGTGGCTACGGCCCGGCCTATATCCGCGCCGAACTGGGCACCCACGGCTTGCCCGGCGAGCTGGTGGAGGCCGCGATGGCCGGGTACGAGGGCGATTGGATCGACAATGCCCGCCAGCTACTGCAACGGCGCCACCCGCAGGCGCTGGAGGGCGACCGGGATGCCTGTCGCAAAGCCGCGGATTTCCTGCTGCGACGGGGGTTCGGCATGGCCCAGGTCCGGGCGGCACTGGCGGCCGACCTCGATTGATCCTGTCGGCCCCCGGAGCGGCGGCATCGGGGCGCATGGACGAAGCCGGCTGCCCGGGCTGGCATCGATAAATCCGGAACGGAGCGGGCGCCGCCTGTAAACTGGCGGCATTGGGTTGCCAACTCGAGTCCGCGGCCGCATCGTGTTTGGCCTGCGGGCGCGTGGCTGCCCGCCACTTTCCGATGCCCGCATGAATACGCCCGCCAAGACCACTTCCGACATCCGCCGCGACTTCCTGGAGTTCTTCGCCTCCAAGGGCCACACCATCGTGCCGTCCGCGCCCCTGGTGCCCGGCAACGACCCGACCCTGCTGTTCACCAATTCCGGCATGGTCCAGTTCAAGGACGTGTTCCTGGGTGCGGAGAAGCGCAGCTACGTGCGCGCGGCCGATGTGCAGCGCTGCCTGCGCGCGGGCGGCAAGCACAACGACCTCGATTCTGTGGGCTACACCGCGCGCCACCACACCTTCTTCGAGATGCTGGGCAACTGGTCGTTCGGCGACTACTTCAAGAAGGAGGCCATCGCCTGGGCCTGGGAGTTGTTGACCGAGGTCTGGAAGCTGCCGAAGGAGCGCCTGCTCGCGACCGTCTACCACACCGACGACGAGGCCTACGCCATCTGGCGCGACGACGTCGGCTTGCCGGAAGACCGCATCATCCGCATCGGCGACAACAAGGGTGCGCCCTACGCCTCCGACAACTTCTGGCAGATGGCCGACACCGGCCCCTGCGGCCCCTGCACCGAGATCTTCTACGACCACGGGCCGGGCCACTTCGGTGGCCCTCCGGGCTCGCCGGACGAGGATGGCGACCGCTACATCGAGATCTGGAACAACGTCTTCATGCAGTTCGACCGCGCCGCGGACGGCACCCTGACCCCGCTGCCCGCGCCCTGCGTGGACACCGGCATGGGGCTGGAGCGCATCACCGCGATCCTGCAGGGCGTGCATTCCAACTACGAGATCGACCTGTTCCAGGCGCTGATCAAGCGCGCCGCCGAGCTGACCGGCACAGCCGACCTGGAGAACAAGTCGCTGCGCGTGATCGCCGACCATATCCGCGCCTGCGCCTTCCTGATCGTCGATGGCGTGCTGCCGTCCAATGAAGGGCGTGGCTACGTGCTGCGCCGGATCATCCGCCGCGCCCTGCGCCACGGCTGGATGCTGGGTGTGCACCAGCCGTTCTTCCACAAGCTCGTCGCCACCCTTGACGGGCTGATGGGCGAGGCCTACCCGGTGCTGCGCGAGGGCCGTGCCACCGCCGAGCGCGCGCTGCTGGCCGAGGAGGAGCGCTTCGCCGAAACGCTCGATGCCGGCATGCGCATCTTCGACGACGTGGCGGCCCGGGTGGTCGACGGCGTCATTCCCGGCGTCGATGCCTTCCGCCTGTACGACACCTACGGCTTCCCGCTCGACCTCACCCAGGACATGGCGCGCGAGCGCGGGATGACGGTGGACGTGGCCGGCTTCGATGCCGCGATGGCGCAGCAGAAGGAAACCGCGCGTGCGGCCGGCAAGTTCGGTGGCGGCGTGCAACTGCCGGCGGAGTTGGTGGCGCGGCTGGCGCCCACCCGCTTCCTCGGCTACGACACGCTCCAGGCCGGCGGCCTGGCGGTGTTGGCGCTGCTGAAGGACGGCAAGCCGGTGGAAGCGGTGGAGGCCGGCGAAGACGCCATCGCGATCCTCGATGCCACCCCGTTCTATGCCGAATCGGGCGGCCAGGTGGGCGACACCGGCGAGCTGGACGGGGTCGAGAGCCGTTTCACGGTGGCCGATACCCTCAAGCTCGCCGGCCAGTTCCACGGCCATGTCGGGCGCGTGCAGTTCGGCCGCCTGCGCGTGGGCGACCACCTGCACGGCGCGGTCGATGCCGCCCGCCGCGGCGCGACCGTGCTCAACCACACCGCCACCCACCTGCTGCACGCCGCATTGCGCGAGGTGCTGGGCACCCAC
>JBKBXH010000206.1:0-3356 GCA_046313655.1 Thermomonas sp.
TGCGGCGGTGGCTGCGCACCAGCGCGGCGAGGAAGCGCTGGCCCTGCTGCGAGAAGCCGGCGATGTCGGAGTGCTGCAGCACGTAGGCGCCGTGCACGTGGTAGCCACTGTGCGCGATCGCCAGCCCCAGCTCGTGCAGGCGCGCGGCGCGCGAGAGCATGGCGCGGTCCTCGCTGCCCAGCCCCCAGGCCGCGGCGACCTGGTCGAACAGCTGCAGGGCGGTGGATTCCACCCGCTGCGCCTGCGCCGCGTCCACCCCGTAGCGCTGCATCAGCGCGGCCACCGACAGCTCGCGCGGATCGTCGGCGCCGCCGCGGCCCAGCAGGTCGTACAGCACGCCCTCGCGCAGCGCGGCCTTGCTCACCTGCAGCTGCTCCAGCCCGAGCACCGCGAACGCGGCCTCCAGCACCAGCACGCCGCCGGCGATGATCGGGCGGCGGTCGTCGGACAGCCCGGGCAGGTCGATGTCCTCGATCCGGCCGGCCTGCAGCAGGCGCTCGCGCACCTGCGCCAGGCCCTCGCGGGTGATGCTGCCCTTGCCCAGCTTCATCGCCGCGCAGATGTTGCCGATCGCCTTGTGGGTGCCGGAGGTGCCGATCGCCTCGTCCCAGCCGAGGCTGCGGTAGGGCGCGGCGAACTGCTGGAACTGCAGTTCGACCTCGGTCAGCGCCGCCTGCCAGCGCTTGCGCCCGAGCTTGCCGTTGTCGAAGAAGCGGCGGGTGCTGGCGATGCAGCCCACCTGCAGGCTCTCGCGCTCCAGCGGCGTGAAGCCGCGCCCGATGATGCACTCGGTGGAGCCGCCGCCGATGTCGATCACCAGCCGCTTCTGCTCGGGTTCGGGCGGCTGCTCGTGGGCCACGCCCAGGTACACCAGGCGGGCTTCCTCGCGCCCGGAGATCACGTCGATCGGATGCCCCAGCGCGGCTTCGGCCGGGCGCAGGAAGGCCTCCGGGTCGCGTAGCTGGCGCACCGTGTTGGTGGCCACCGCGCGCACGTGCCGGCGCGGGATGTCGGCCACCCGCTGCCCGAACCGGGCCAGGCAGGCCAGCGCGCGTTCGCGCACCTCCGGCGCCAGCCCGCCCAGCGCGTTCAGGCCCTCGGCCATGCGCACGGTCTCGCGCAGGCGGTCCACCACCCGCAGCTGGCCCAGCACGCGCTGCGCCACCACGATGTGGAAGCTGTTGGAGCCGAGGTCCAGCGCGGCCACCAGGTCGCCGTCGCGGAGGGAAGAGCCCGGCCGGGGCGAGACCGTGCTCATGCCGGGGCGAAGGGGAGGCCGTCCATGCCCGGCATTATGGCCGATCGCCGGCGCGCGCCGCTGCGCGCGGTCACGCGTACAGGTCCTCCAGCAGCGACAGCTGGGCCGAGAACGCGGCTTCGCCGGCGGCCGGCAGGCAGCGCTCGTAGTGGCCGTCGGCGTGCAGCTGCCACGCGTTCTGGTTGTCGGCCAGGTAGTTCAGCAGGCCCTCGCGGTGCACGCGGTGCGCCAGCAGCGGGTCCAGCACCGGGAATGCGATCTCCACCCGCCGCAGCAGGTTGCGTTCCAGCCAGTCGGCCGAGGAGCAGAACAGCTCCGGCGTGCCGTCGTTGCCGAACCACCACACCCGGTGGTGTTCGAGGAAGCGCCCGACCACCGAGCGCACCCGGATGTGTTCGGACACGCCGGGGATGCCCGGGCGCAGCGCGCAGGCGCCGCGCACCACCAGGTCGATCTCGACCCCGGCCTGCGAGGCCTCGTACAGCGCGCGCACCACGCTGGCCTCGTTGAGCGCGTTCATCTTCGCCACGATCCGCCCCGGCTTGCCGGCGCGCGCGTGCGCGGCCTCGCGCGCGATCCGGTCCAGCACGCCCTGGTGCAGGGTGAACGGCGACTGCAGCAGGCGCTGCAGCTTCAGCGGCGCGGCCAGCCCGGACAGCTGCTGGAAGATCAGGTGCACGTCCTGGCCGATCGCCGGGTCGGCGGTCATCAGGCTGAAGTCGGTGTAGGCGCGCGCGGTGCCGCTGTGGTAGTTGCCGGTGCCCAGGTGCACGTAGCGGCGCAGGGCGTTGCCCTCGCGGCGCACGATCAGCAGCATCTTGGCGTGGGTCTTGTAGCCCACCACGCCGTACACCACCTGCACGCCGGCATCCTGCAGGCGGTCGGCCAGGCCCAGGTTGGCCTCCTCGTCGAAGCGCGCGCGCAGCTCCACCACCACCGTCACGTCCTTGCCGTTGCGCGCGGCCTGGATCAGGTGCTCGACGATCGGCGAGTCCTTGCCGGCGCGGTACAGGGTCTGCTTGATCGCCAGCACGTCCGGGTCCTCGGCGGCCTGGCGGATCAGCTCCAGCAGCGGGGTGAAGGCGTCGAACGGGTGGTGCAGCAGCAGGTCGCCCTGGCGAATCGCATCGAACATGCCCTCCATCTCGCGCGGCAGGCGCGGGGTGAACGGGCGGAACTTGAGGTCGGGGCGCTTGACCAGGTCGTACACCTGGATCACGCGGTTCAGGTTCACCGGGCCGTTGATCTTGTACACCGCGTTCGGCGGCAGGTCGAAGTTGGCCAGCAGGCTGTCCACGATGTCCTGCGGGCAGCGTTCGTCGATCTCCAGCCGCACCGCGCGCAGGTAGCCGCGGCCCAGCAGCTCGTCGCGCAGGGCCAGGGCGAGGTTGTCCACGTCGTCCTCGTCCACGATCAGCTCGGAGTTGCGGGTCACCCGGAACTGGTAGGCGCCCTTGACCGTCATCCCCGGGAACAGCTCGTCCACGAACGCCGACAGCACCGAGCTGAGGAACACGAAGTCGAGGCCGGTATCGGCGTCGCCGTCCAGGCCCGGCACCCGGATGATGCGCGGCAGCGAGCGCGGCGCGCGCACGATCGCCAGGTGGCCCTCGCGGCCGAAGGCGTCGCGGCCCTCCAGCAGCACCACCACGTTCAGCGACTTGTTGAGGATCTTCGGGAACGGGTGCGCCGGGTCCAGCCCCAGCGGCGACAGCACCGGCATGATCTCCTCGACGAAATGCCGGCGCAGCCACTCGCGTTGGGCGGGCGTCCACTGCTCGCGCTGCAGCAGCCGGATGCCCTCGTCGGCCAGCGCCGGGCGCAGTTCGTCGTAGAAGCAGCGGTATTGCGCCTCCACCAGCGCGGCCGCGCGTTCGTGGATCTTGTTCAGCAGCAGCGCGGGGTCGATCCCGTCCATCCCCGCCGGCAGGTTCAGCTCCACCGCATGTCGCACCGCGCCGCCGCGGATCTCGAAGAACTCGTCGAGGTTGGTGCAGGAGATGCACAGGTAGCGCAGGCGCTCCAGCAGCGGCACCGACGGGTCCTGCGCCTGCGCCAGCACGCGGAAGTTGAAGTCCAGCTGCGACAGCTCGCGGTT
>JBKBXH010000207.1:0-3355 GCA_046313655.1 Thermomonas sp.
CAGGTTCAGCAGAACAGCGACTGCGGGTATTCGGCCTTGCGCTCGCGCGCCATCAGCCGCGCCAACCCTTCCGCCGGGGTGACCGTGCCGTGCAGCACGTCACGCACGCCTTCGGCGATCGGCAGCTCGATGCCGTGCGCGTTCGCCAGCCGCATCACTTCGTCGGCGGTCTGCAGCGATTCCACCACCTGCCCGATCTCGCGCACCGCGTCCGCGATCGAGGCGCCGCGGCCCAGTGCCAGGCCCAGCCGGCGGTTGCGCGAGAGGTCGCCGGTGCAGGTCAGCACCAGGTCGCCCAGCCCGGCCAGGCCCATCAGGGTTTCCGGGCGGCCGCCGAGGGCGATGTTGAGGCGCAGCATCTCGTTGAGGCCGCGGGTGATCAGGCCGGCGCGGGCATTCAGGCCCAGGCCCATGCCGTCGGCGACGCCGGTGGCGACCGCCAGCACGTTCTTCATCGCGCCGCCCAGCTCGGCGCCGCGCATGTCGTTGCCGGTGTAGGCGCGGAACGCGGGGCCGTGCAGCGCATCGGCGACCTGCTGGCAGAAGCCGGCGTCGTCGGAATGCACGGTGAGCGCGGTGGGCAGGCCTTCCGCCACTTCCTTGGCGAACGAAGGGCCGGTGACCACCGCCAGCGGCACGCCGTCGCCCGGCCCGCCGCCATCCAGAATGTCGCCGGCGACCTCGTGCAGGAAGCGGCCGCTGCCCGGCTCGAAGCCCTTGGTGGCCCAGGCCACGCCGGCACCCGCCGGGCGCAGCGGGGCCAGCGCGCGCAGGGTCTCCGCGAACGCATGCGAGGGCACCACCACCAGCGCCAGGCCGGCATCGGCCATCGCGTCCGGCAGCGACGTGGTCGCGTGCAGCCCCGCCGGCAGGGCGATGCCCGGCAGGTAGCGCGGGTTCTCGTGGCGCCCGGCGATCGCGGACGCCACCGCCGGATCGCGCCCCCACAGCACCGTGGAGTGGCCGTGGCGGGCGATCAACGCGGCCAGCGCGGTGCCCCAAGAGCCCGCGCCGAGGACCGCGACCTTCGGCTTGGCAGCTGCCGCCATGCGTCGCCGGTCAGGCGTTGCCGGCGGTTTCGGCGTCGGCCAGCAGGCCGCCTTCCTGCCCCATCTGCGCGGCGCGCTGGCGCAGGGTCTCGGCGTACAGCGCCTCGAAGTTGATCGGCTGCATCGGGAACGGCGGGAAACCGCCGGCCGTGATCATCTGGCCCACCGCCGCCGAGGCGTAGGGGTACAGGATGTTCGGGCACTGGATGCCCAGCATCGCGTCCATCATCTGGTCGTCCATGCCGCCGAGGCCGAACACGCCGGCCTGCTCGACTTCGGCCAGGTAGGCGGTCTTGCCGTTCAGGGTGCAGGTCAGGGTGATCCCTAAGCTGACCTCGAACGCGTTCTCGGCCAGGCGCTGCACCTTCTGGTTGAGCTTCATCTGCAGGTCGGGCTGGCCCTGCTCGTTGAACACCTGCGGCGCGTTCGGCGCTTCGAAGGACACGTCCTTCACGTACAGCTTCTCGACGGTGAAGGTCGGGCCCATCGGGGCATCGGCGGACGGCGCGGCGCCGTTCAGGGTTTCATCGGACATGGAGCACTCCAAGGGGCACGCAAGGTGCGGCTAGCGAAAGGGAAGGGGCCGATTATCGCATCGAACCCGGGCCAACCCCAGCGAGGTTGGGGCGGACGGCGGCAAACACAAGCCCCGCGCGGGGACGCGGCGCTCAGCGGCCCTTGACCACCGGCAGGTCGGCGGCCAGCCAGGCGCGGATGCCGCCCTCCAGCACCGCCACGTTGGCGAACCCGGCCTTGCGCAGGCGCTTGGCGGCGACCCCGGCGGTCTGGCCGACGTTGCACACCAGCACCACCGGCAGCGCCTTGGCCGGCGCCAGCGCCTTGTTCTCGGGGTCGAACTGGCTCATCTGCACGTTCTTCGAGCCGGCGATGTGGCCCTTGGCGAAATCGGCGGCGGCGCGCAGGTCGATCACCAGCGCGTTGTCGCGGTTGACCAGCGCGGTCAGCTGGGCCGGGCCGATGCGCTTGATGCCGCTGAGCAGGCCGGCGATCTCGTTGGCGATGATGGCCACGGTCAGGCCGACGAAGGCCAGCGACAGGACGGGATTGCGGCCGGCGAAGGCGGCCAGTTCGGCGAAGGTCACGGCATGGATCGGTCGGGATGGGCCGGCCATTGTAGCCGCAGCCGGGGGCGCCGGCCGGGCCGCGGGCGTGGCCGGGCCTTCAGTCCGGGTCCTGCCAGAAATCGGGCAGGCCGCTGGTCTGCCACCAGGTCTTGCTGGCGGGATCAAAGCGCCAGCGCTCCTGGAACAGCATGGTGCGCACCTGCTGGGTATTGCGGTTGACCACCGTGATCTCGATCCGGCGCTGGACCTGGCTGCCGCCGACCACGCTGCTGCCGAGGTCGCGATAGCCGGCGACCTGCAGCTGCTTGTAGCGCGAGAAATCGATGTCGGTCAGCGGGTGCGCGGCGCGCACGTCGGGATCGACCTGGCCCCAGGCGCTCTCGAAATTGCCCCAGCGGATCGCCTCCGACCACGCGTACTGGGCCTGGTCGAGCGCGTCGCGGCGGCTACTGGCGGCGCCCACCGGCCAGGCCAGCAGCGGCAGCAGCAGCAGCAACAGGCAGCGCAGCAGGAAACGGGGCATCGGCGGATCCTCGGCAGGCGGCGGATGGAAGCCATCCTAACCGGCGGCGGCGGCGGTTTTCGCAATCGCCACGTAACGCCCGGCGAAGGTCGCGGCCACCGCGCCATCGGCCAACAATGCCTGCGCCTGCAGGCGCACGCTGGCGCGCCCCTGCGCACGCACCTGGCCGGCCAACGCCGGGCGCGCCGCGGGGTCCTCGAAGGTGGCCTCCACCACGAGGTCCTCGAACACCGGCTTGAGATAGCGCACCCGGCTGTCGGCCACGAACACCTCGGCGGCCAGCCCGTCCGCCTCCAGCTCCAGGGCCACCAGGCCCCAGGCCGCCAACGTCATCAGCGAGCCCAGGCTGCCGCCGAACGCGCAACCCTTGTCGTTGACGTTGGCCGCCAACGGCGCGCCCAGCCGCAGCCGGCCCGCCTCCCACGCGAGGATGCGCGGTTGCAGGGCCGCCACCGGCGGCATGCCGTGCAGATGGCGGGAAAGGGCGTCCAGCGCGGCGCGCGATGCGGTCTCGTCCATCGCGCAAGCGTGCCGCAAGGCACGGGGCTGTGCCAAGCTGGGGCATGCCCGCGCCTGCGCCCGCGCCACTGCCCCTGCACGGCTGGACCGTGCTTTCGCTGCGCCCGCGCGGCCAGCACGGCGGCCTGCGCGCAGCGGCGGCGCGCGCGGGCGCGCGGGTGCTGGCGCTGTCGCCGCAG
>JBKBXH010000208.1:0-3347 GCA_046313655.1 Thermomonas sp.
CCGCCGGCCTGCGCGACAACACCCTGGCGCGCGCGCGCGCCTGCCTGGATGACTGGCGGCTGCTGGCCCCGAACGACCCCGACCTGCTGCCGGCACAGCGCCGGCTGGCCGAACGCTGGCTGGCAGTGGGCGACGAACGCCTGCGCGGCGGCGACGTGCCCGGCGCACGCGAGGCACTGGAACGCGCGCGCCAGGTGGACGCCAGCGTCCCCGGCATCGCCGCACTGGCCCAGCGCCTGCAGCGGGTGCAGCAGGACCTGCACTAAGCGATACCCGCACGGGAGGTATCCCGCCTCCCGCCCCGCGTTCGTGGTAAGCCCCTCGACCCACGGACGGGCGAGTGAGCCCCGTTCACCCTTCGACAGGCGCAGGGCGAACGGTGGAGGCTTTGCCGCGCGCTGCGGGCCCGCAGCGTGCTTGCCGCTGTGATGAGCACGTTTGCCGCTTCCCGTTCGTGGTGAGCCTGTCGAACCACGGACGGGTCAGTCCAGCAGCAGGCGGCGTACCAGTGGGCGCGCCACCTCGGGCGAGAAGTGGCGGGCGACGTGGGTGCGGCCGTTGTCGGCCAGGCGCTGCCACAGCGCGGCATCCGCGTGCAGGCGCAGCACCGCCTGCGCGAAGGCGGGGGCCTCCGCGGCCAGCAGGACATCGTGGCCATCCTGCAGCTGCATGCCTTCGGCGGCCAGCGGGGTGGCCACCACCGGCAGGCCGTGCGCCATCGCCAGGTTCACCTTGCCCTTCACGCCGGCGCCCACCCGCAGCGGCGCCACCGCCACCCGGCAGCCGTCCAGCCAGGGCTGCAGGTCGCGCACGTGGCCGTGCACCTGCACGCCCGGCACCGCGGCCAGCGCCTGTACCGCCGGCGGCGCGTCGGCACCGATGCAGTGGAAGCGCAGCTGCGGGTCGGCGGCATGCAGCAGCGGCCACACTGCCTGCACGAACCAGCACACCGCATCCACGTTGGGCGGATGCCGGAATCCACCGACGAACAGCACCCCGCTGCGCGCGGCGAATCCCGGCCCGGGCGGCCCCGCGCGGTGCAGGTTGGACAGGATTTCTACCCGCGCCGCGGGCAGCGCCGCCTGCAGCAGCGCCTGCTCCTGCGCGCTGACCACCAGGGTGACGTCGGCCGCGGCCGCCAGCGCCAGCTCCTGGCGGCGGGTGCGTTCGGCGGCGCGGCGTGCAGCCACGTCGCCGGAGAGTTCGGCCTGGCGCTGTTCGCGCAGGAAGTGCAGGTCCACGGTATCGAACAGCAGCCGCGCCTGCGGGGCGTGCCGGCGCAGCAGCGGCAGGCATTCGGCGGCGACGTAGTGGCGGCTGGCCAGCACGCTGCGGAAGCGCGTGCCGTGGCGGCGCAGCCAGGCCGGCAGCGGCGGCGCCCACGGCGCGTGCCAGCACTCCACGCCTAGCTGCTGCAGGGCGCGGGTGTAGCCGGCATCGGCCTGCCGGTTGGCCGGCCAGAACACCACGTGCGCGCCTTCCTCGCGCAGCAGGCGCAGCAGTTCGAACATCCGCAGCGAGCCGGAGTCGTGGTCCGGGCGCGGGGTGTTGGCGTCGATCACCAGCACCTGCGGTTGCCGGGCATGCAGCAGCGCCGGGGTCGGCAGGGTGCCTGGCGCGGGCTGCCGCGCCAGCGCCGGCGCCCATTTCGCCGCGAACACGCCGCGGTTGCGCGCCTGCGCGGCCTTGGCGCCGGTGCCCGGATCGGTGCCGGCGGTGGCGCCTTCCACGTGCACGACCGTGGATTCCGGCTGGTACAGCACGCGCCGTCCGGCCGTGCGCACCGCGAAGGCCAGATCCGTGTCCTCGTAATAGGCCGGCGCATAGCGCGGATCCAGCCCGCCCAGCCGGCGGAACAGCGCGGTGGGCAGTGCGATCGCCGCGCCGCTGGCGTAGTCGGCATCGCGCAGGTAGGCGAAGCGGCAGTCCTGCGGGTCCTCGCCGCGCCCGTAGTTCCACGCCGAGCCATCGGCGAACACCACGCCGCCGGCTTCCTGCAGGCGCCCGTCCGGGTACACCAGCCGCGCGCCGACCAGCCCCGCGTCCGGGTGCGCCGCGAAGGTGCCAAGCAGCGCCTCCAGCCAGCCCGGCTGCGGCACGGTGTCGTTGTTCAGCAGCACCAGGAACTTGCCGCGCGCAAGCCGGGCGCCGTCATTGCAGGCGGCGATGAAGCCGCCGTTCGCGGCGCGCGCATGCACGCGCAGGCCGTCGATCCGGCGCAATTGCGCCAGGGTGTCGTCCGGCGAGGCATCGTCCACCACGATCACCTCGAACGGCGTCGCCGGCGGATGCGCCGCCAGCGCGCGCAGGCAGCGCAGGGTATGCGCGAAGCCGCCGTGCACCGGGATCACGAGGCTGGTGCGCGGAGTGGTGGACGTGGCCAGCGCGAACGGCGCGAACGCGGCCGGCGGCGGCAGGGACAGCGCCAGTGGCTGGCGCGGCGGCGGCTGCCATTGCCGGTGCAGGCGGGCGAGGGTGGCGCGCAGCCCGCGCGTGCGCAGGCTGGCCCAGCCGCGCCGGGCTAGGCCGAGCATGCGCCGCCACTGGAATTGCGCATCCGCGCGCCATCGCATCCGGCTGAACTCCTGCATGTCCGGCCACCGCGGCGGAGGCGGCCGGCGCGAGGGGCTGGGTTAGACTCGAAACGGTCCCCATTGTCGCATCCGCGCGCCCGCGCCCCGCCCATGCCCCGCATCCAAGACGAAGACGACGATCTGCACGACGACGCTGCTGGCGATACCGGCGCCTCGCCCTGGCGGCGGCGCCTGCTGGTCGCCGGGCTGGTGGTGGCGGCCCTGCTGCTGGGCTTCCTGGTGCCTTACCTGCTGTACCTGAACCACGAGGTCGGGGTGCGCTTCGGCCAGCTGCGCTGGCAGGTGCCGACCCGGGTGTACGCGCGCCCGCTGGTGCTGCGCCAGGGGCTGGCGCTGGACGCGCAGACCCTGAAGCTGGAACTGGACGCCGCCGCCTACCACGAGGGCGACGGCCAGCGCGCCGGCACCTATGCGCGCGACGGCGGGCGCTGGCGGATCTCCAGCCGCGGCTATGCCGACGTGGACGGGCGGGTGCCGCCTTCGGTGCTGGAAGTGGTGCTCGCGGGCGACCAGGTGGCGTCGATCCGCGACCTGCGCAGCCGCCAGGCCCTGCGCAGCGCGCGCCTGGACCCGGCGCGGATCGCCACCCTGTACGGCCAGAACCAGGAGGAGCGCCGGCTGGTGCGGCTGGAGGAAGTGCCGGAGCTGCTGGTGACCGGGCTGCAGGCGGTGGAGGACCGCGACTTCAACCACCACATCGGGATCGACGTGGGCGGCATGCTGCGCGCGGCCTTCGTCAACGTGAAGTCCGGC
>JBKBXH010000209.1:0-3265 GCA_046313655.1 Thermomonas sp.
CTCCGGTGGGTACTTCGGCGGATTCATCGCGCGCGAGGACGGATCCACGCTGGAGCCGATGTCGGGCACGGAGGCCGGCGGCGACGGCGGCGACGGCGGCGGGGCGGCCACGTCGACCGCGCGCGGCGTATCCAGCACGACCGGCGGTTCATCCGGCGGCGGTGGCAGGGTGGGCGTGGGCCGCGGCGGCGACAGGGTCTTGGGCGGGGTGAGCTGCTTGGGCGGCTCCGGCGGCGGCGGCGGTTCGATGAAGGTGACGCTGACCACGTCGTCCTTCTGCACGTCCGGTGCGGGCGGCGCGACCGGCGACAGCAGCAGCAACAGCGCAGCAGCATGCAGCGCGATGGCAAAACTGATACCGGCGATGCGCGGCCAACTCAAGCCGCTGTCGCGGCCTTCTTTCTTCTCGATGTAGGCGAGATCTTCCGTCATGCGCACGGCTCTGGTGTGGGGGGGCCCCGGGCGTCGGCACCGGGGCTTCAGCTGCGCGGCGTTGAGGCCGCAGGAATCCCGTAGTCTATACCAATCGCCGCGACTTGTTCCAAGTCCCGACGCTGGCGTATGCGAAAAATGCGGCCTGGTTCTCAGCGCGCAAGAATGCGGTTGGCGTCCTCGGGCTTTTTCACGCCCTTGGCCAGCGCCTGCTTGGCGGCTTCCTTCGCCTCCGCCTTCTTGCCCGTGTAGTCCAGCACCTTCGCGAGGTTGAGATAGGCCTCGCCATCGGCGGCCATCGGCGCGGCGCGCTTGTACATCTCGATCGCCAGCGGCATGTTGTCGTTGCCATAGGCGGTCTGCGCGAGGATCTGGTAGTCACGGGCAAGGTCCGGGCCCGGCTGCAGGATGCCCTTGGCCACGCCGTCTTCGATCACCTTCTGGGCGTCCGCCCACTTGCCGGCATTCATGTAACCGACATAGAGCACGCGCAGCTCGCGCGGATCGGTCAGCATGCCGCGCTTGTAGGCATCGCCGAGCAGCGCGTTGGCCTCGTCGAACTTCTCGGCGCTTTGCAGCACCGAGACCGCGTTCATCAGCATCCGCTTGTCGTCCGGCTTCTGCGCCACCAGCTGCTTGTAGATCGCGGCGGCCTCATCGTAGCGATCGAGGTTGGCCAGGATGGTGGCGCGCAGGGACAGGTGCTCGGGCTTCTGGGACTTGGTCTCGGCCAGGAAGCGGTCGATGGTCGCCAAGGCGTCGGCGTACTTGTTCTCGCCATACTGGATGGCCGCCAGGTTGTACATCGTGGCGTAATGACTGTTGTTGTCGAGACCGTCGGTCGCAATCGCCTTCGCGAAATAATCGGCCGCCTTGGCTTGATCGTCCATGCTCGCGGCGGCATTACCCGCGAGCGAATACGCGAAAGACTTGTCGTAGGCATTGGCTGCCGGCATCGCCGCCACTTCCTCGGCCTTTGCGATTACGCCGGCCCAATCGTCCTTCTCATAGCGCTCCTGCATGGCCTGCAGCAGCTTGATCGCCTTCGGCGAGGCCTTGGAGTCGGGAGACTGCCGGGTGGCATTCGGGTAGTCAGGCGCCTTCGCAACCGCCTTGGCGTCTCCCTTCGCCCCGGCCTTTTCCTTGCCCAACTCGGCTTCTCGACGTGCGCGTTCCTCGCGCATGCTCGATTGCGGATCGGCATGCACCACCGGTGCCAGCGCCAGCGCAGCCAGCGCGGCGGACAGGGCGATCACGAGCGGTTGACGGGGCATCTGCGGCATGGGGCACCTCGGGAGATAGTGGGGCCGCGCCGGGCGCGGCATACGGAAAACCTAGCAGAACGCGCGTGAACGGACGTGTGCCGAATGGCCTGCCGGAACACCGCGCGGCGGGGCGTCATACGTCCAGGTTGGCGACCTTGAGCGCGTTGTCCTCGATGAACTCGCGGCGGGGTTCGACCACATCCCCCATCAACGTACTGAACAGGGCATCGGCGGCCACCGCGTCCTCCAGCCGCACCTGCAGCAGGCGGCGGGTCTCCGGGTTCACCGTGGTGTCCCACAGCTGCTCGGGGTTCATCTCGCCAAGACCCTTGAAGCGCTGGATCTGGCGGCCTTTCTTGGCTTCCTCGAGCAGCCATGCCTGCGCTTCGGCGAAGCGGGTGATCGGCTGCGCCTTGTTGCCACGCACGATGCGCGCGCCCTCGCGCACCAGCCCGTGCAGCTGGGCGGCGGCATCGCGCAGCGCCTTCAATTCGCCATGCTCGAACAGCGCTTGCGGCAGCACCTGGGTGAGCTCCTCGCCCATGTGCGCGCGGGTCACCAGCAGCGCGGCCGGACGCCCCTCCTGCGCGGCCTGCCAGCGCAGCGCGTAGCGCGGCTTGCCGAGGCCACTCTGGTTGAGGCGGGAGGCCAGCGCCGCCAGCGCCGGGTCCAGATCGCCGTGCGCGGCCACGCTGGCGGCATCCAGCGGCAGGAAGTCGATCAACGCCTCCAGCACGCCTGGATCGAAGCGGTGCGCGTTGCGGGCGATCGCCTCGCGGGCACGCGCGAACGCGAGCAGCAGGCCCTCCAGCGCAGCGCCTTCGATCGCCGGCTCGCCCTCGGCGGGCACCAGGCCGGCGCCTTCCACCGCGTTGCCGGCCAGATAGGCATCCAGCGCGGCATCGTCCTTCAGGTACAGCTCGTTCTTGCCCTGCTTGACCTTGTACAGCGGCGGCAGGCCGATGTAGATATGGCCGCGGTCGATCAGCTCCGGCATCTGCCGGTAGAAGAAGGTCAGCAGCAGGGTGCGGATGTGGCTGCCGTCCACGTCGGCGTCGGTCATGATGATGACGCGGTGGTAGCGCAGCTTGTCGGGGTTGTACTCGTCCTTGCCGATGCCGGTGCCGAGCGCGGTGATCAGGGTGCCGACCTCGGCGCTGGCCAGCATGCGGTCGAAGCGCGCACGCTCGACGTTGAGGATCTTGCCGCGCAGCGGCAGCACCGCCTGGTTCTTGCGGTTGCGTCCCTGCTTGGCGCTGCCGCCCGCGGAGTCGCCCTCGACGATGAACAGCTCGGACAGTGCCGGATCCTTCTCTTGGCAATCGGCCAGCTTGCCCGGCAGGCCGGCGATATCCAGCGCGCCCTTGCGGCGGGTCAGGTCACGCGCTTTGCGCGCGGCCTCGCGCGCGCGGGCGGCGTCCACGATCTTGCCGGCGATCGCCTTGGCCTCGTTCGGATGTTCCTGCAGGAACTCCTCGAGGCGGGCGGAGAAAATGCTGTCCACCACCGGGCGCACGTCCGAGGAGACCAGCTTTTCCTTGGTCTGGCTGGAGAAGCTGGGGTCCGGC
>JBKBXH010000210.1:0-3248 GCA_046313655.1 Thermomonas sp.
ACCTGCATTTCGGCGAGATCACGCCGGTCCAGGTCCATGCCCTGCTGCAGCAGCGCGCGCAGCAGGCCGGGGGCCGCCAGCGTCCGGACCTCGAGCCCTACCTGCGCGAACTCGGCTGGCGCGAATTCGCCCACCACCTGCTGTACCACTTCCCGGACACCCCGCAGGTGAACTTCAACCCGCGCTTCGATGCTTTCCCGTGGGCGCAGGACGACCCCGCCCTGCTGGAGCGCTGGCAACTGGGCCGGACCGGCATCCCGCTGGTGGATGCCGGCATGCGCGAGCTCTGGCACACCGGCTGGATGCACAACCGGGTGCGGATGGTGGCGGCCAGCTTCCTCACCAAGAACCTGCGCCAGCACTGGCACCACGGGGCGCGCTGGTTCTGGGACACCCTGGTGGACGCCGACCTGGCCAACAACACCCTGGGCTGGCAGTGGGTGGCCGGCTGCGGGGCCGATGCCGCCCCCTATTTCCGGGTGTTCAACCCCTACCTGCAGTCGGCCAAGTTCGACCCCGACGCCGCCTACCTCAAGCGCTGGCTGCCGGAGCTGGCGGCGTTGCCGGCCAAGACCCTGCACGAAGCCTGGAAGAACCCGTCCGCGCTGGCCGCCTGCGGCTATCCCGCGCCGGTGGTGGACATGGCGGCTTCGCGCGAGGCCGCGCTGGCGGCCTGGGATGCCTTGCCGGCGGCATGAGCGCGGCGCGGATCAGGCGTCCCAGCGGATCTCGCCATCCGGGCAGGCCTGCTCGAAGCGCGGGCGTGCGAACCAGTAGCCCTGCATCAGGCGGATGCCGAGGTCGCGTAGGCAGCGCATCTCCTCGCCGGTCTCGATGCCCTCGGCGATCACCCGGATGCCCAGGTCGTGGCACATCGCCGCCACGCCCGACACGATCGCCTGGCGCGGCCGGCTCTGGTCGATGCCGCGCACCAGCGCCATGTCCAACTTGACGATATCGGGCTGGAAATCCGCCAGCAGGCTCAACCCGGCGAACCCGGCGCCGAAGTCGTCGATCGCGGTCAGGAAGCCGATCCGCTGGTATTCGCGCAGGATCTGCGCCAGCCACTTGCCATCGTCGACGCGCTCGCCTTCCACCGTCTCGAAGATGATGCGTTCCACCGGGAAGCCGTGGGTGCGGGCGGCGGCCAGCGTGGAGCGGATGCACAGCTCCGGGCGGTAGATCGCATTCGGCAGGAAGTTGATCGACAGCCGCGTCGGCATCGCCAGCCGCGCGGCGATCTCGATCGCCTTGCTGCGGCAGGCCTGGTCGAAGGCGTAGCGGTTGGCGTCGGTCACCTGCGCCAGCACCGTCCCCGCCGGGTCGCCGGACGCGCCGCGCACCAGCGCCTCGTGCGCGAACACCGTGCGCTCGGCCACGTCCACGATCGGCTGGTAGGCATAGCTGAAGGAGAACCCCAGCGGGCCGGCCTCGCGGCATTGGTTGCAGCCCGTGCTGCGGGCGTCCGTCGATGGCATCGCGCAGTTCCCCCCGGCGTGGATGCTGGGCAGTGTCTCACCCCGCGGTGGCAATGTCCGCGTTCTCGATCACAGGGGGACGCGGGCCGCGTGCGCACACCAGGCGCAACATGCATGCGCCAACCTCGGATGTGGTGGTGAAGATGGCGGGCGCCAGCCGCGCGGCCAGCCCCAGCAGTGGATCGCCGAGGCGGTAGGCCAGGCCGCGCATGCGATGCGGCGAACGCACGCCGCCCACCGGACGCACCACGCCCGGGCGCAGGCTGGTGTGCTGCAGCCCGCAGCGCGCCAGCACGGCCTCGGCCTCGCCCTTCACCCGCAGCGGCATCAGCCGGCTGCCGGGGTCGGCGCCCGCGCCGGAGACGTAGGCCACGTAGCCCTCCGGATTCGCACGGGCATAGGCCTGCGCCACCCGTTCCAGGGTGGCAACCGTGGCTTCGCGATAGGCGGCTTCGGTCATGCCCAGCGGCAGCGGGCCGGCGCAGTACAGGCAGGCTTCCAGGCCATGCAGGTCGAGCCCGGCCAGGGCGGCGGCGGAGAACTCCGCGATCTGCTGCACGCGCAGCTTGGGATGCGTGATCGCCAGCGGACGCCGCACCAGCGCCGTCACCCGTTCGATGTCGGGCGCTTCCAGCAGCACCTCCAGGACGCCCCGCCCCACCAGCCCGGTCGCGCCGATCAACAACACCTGCTTGCCCATCGCCCGATTCCTCTCAATTACGTCCCCGGCAGCGCCGGGAACAGTAGCGCACGGACTCCCAGTCGCGCGCCCATTTGCGCCGCCATGCAAATGGCCGCCCGCAGGTCGCGCAGGGCTTCTGCGGAAGTTCTTGCTTGCGGCGCATCCGCGGCATCGGCGCGCCCCGCCCTCACTTGCCCGCGACCGCGCCGCGGCCGCCGTCCACGCCCAGCACCTGGCCGGTGATCCAGTCGGCCTGCTGCGGAGAGCAGGAACGTCGCCAGCGCCGCCGCATCGTCCGCCTGCCCGATCCGCCCCAGCGGATGGCTGGCCGCCACCGCCTCGCGCAGGCGCGGGTTGCCGGCGATGCCCTGCGCCAGCGGCGTGTCCAGCAGCGAGGGCGCGATCGCGTTCACCCGGATCGCCGGCGCCAGTTCCGCCGCCAGCGCGCGCACCAGCCCCTCCACCGCCGCCTTGGCCATCGCGATGGAGGCGTGCAGCGCAAACCCGCGGCCGGCGGCCACCGAGGAGAACAGCACCACCGAGGCGCGCCCGCCGGGCGCCGCGCGCAGGGCCGGCAAGGCCGCCTGCACCGCCAGCGCGGCCGCCGCCGCGTTGAGCTGGAAGTCGCGCTGGAAATCCGCCGCGGTCAGGCGCGCGAACGGCTTGAGGTTGATGCTGCCCACCGCATACGCCAGCCCGGACAGCGGCGTGCCGGCCTCGGCCGCCACCTGCGCGAAGGCATCCTCGGCGGTGACATCCACCGCGCTGAAGCCGGCTCCCAGCGCCGTGGCCAGCGCCTGCAACCGCGTCGCGTCGCGCGCCACCAGATGCAGCGGATGCCCCGCCGCGGCCAGCCGCCGCGCCAGGCATTCGCCCACGCCGCCGGTGGCGCCATACACCAGGATCTTCCCGTTCGTGCCCGCTGCGTCCATCGCGTCCTCGCCGCCCCGTCGTCTGCAGATGACTGCAGTACGCGCGGCGCGGCGCGGCGGATGCGGCGCGGCTGCATCCACGCCCGCGCCGGCTGCGTAATCGAAGGCATCCTCCGCATCTCCACGGCCACGCCCATGCGCCTGCTCGCCGCTTCG
>JBKBXH010000211.1:0-3245 GCA_046313655.1 Thermomonas sp.
GCATACCAGTAGCCCGCCATCTGTGCCCGCGCCTTGCGCGCCCAGGCATCGGCGAATTGCGGATCGAGCGCGATGGCCCGATCGAAGCGCTCCAGCGCGCGTTTCTCCGAGGCCTTGCCCGGTCGGCCCGGCAGCCCCGACAGGCGCACGTGCCAATCCAGGTCGAAGTGCTCGTCCTCCACCCACTGCGCGCCGGCCGCGCCATCCAACGGCTTCTGCCGGAAGCGCGCATAGGCGAGGAAACGCTGCTGGATCACCCGCTTCAGCTGCGCCAACGACATCGGCTCGGCGAACATCAGCACGCCGGTGATCATCATCGGGTTGGTCGGCCGTTCCATGCGCAGCCAGGCGGTGTCCACCCGCGACATCGGCTCGCGCTTCGGACGCCGGCGCGGCGCCTCCCCGGAACGCTTCAAACGCGGCTTCGACGTGGCCATTCCCGCCCTCCCCGGTGGTGACGGCGAGTGAATCACGCCGCCTTGCGGATGGTCAACGCGGGCCTGCGCCCCGGAGGGCGCGCGCTCAGCCCCCCACGCCGCCGCCCACGTATTCGCGCGGGATGCGCTCGTTGAGCCGGGTCAGGATTTCGTAGCCGATGGTGCCCGCCCGCTGCGCCACGTCCTCGATGCGGATCGCCTGGTCGCCCTGGGTGCCCACCAGCACCACGTCGTCGCCGTTGTAGGCGGTGCCGTCGGGGCCCAGGTCCACCATGAACTGGTCCATGCAGATGCGGCCCACGATCGGCCGCCGCTGCCCGCGCACCAGCACTTCGCCATTGTTGGAGAGCGCGCGCGGCCAGCCATCGCCGTAGCCGATCGGGATGGTCACCACGCGGGTGTCCTGCGCCGGCGCCCAGGTGGCGCCGTAGCTGACCGGGTGCCCGGCGCGCACCACCTTGAAGTACACCACCTGCGACAGCAGCGACAGCGCGGGCCGCACCGGCACGCTGGCACGCGCGGCCGGGTCCGGCAGTACCCCGTACAGCAGGATGCCGGGACGCACCATGTCCAGCCAGGTCTCCGCCGCATGCAGCACGCCGCCGGAATTGGCGAGATGGCGGATCGGCATCGGCGCGCCAATGCGGGTGAAGTGCGCGCAGGCCTCCTGGAAGCGCTCGACCTGCAGCGCGGTCATTGGCGAGTCCGGGTCGTCCGCGCAGGCCAGATGCGAATACACGCCCTTGAGGACGCACCAGCGCGAGGCCGCGGCCGCCTCCACCAGCGGCCCGCAGGAATAGCTGTGCACCCCGATGCGCTCCATCCCGGTGTCGATCTTGAGGTGGATCACCGCCTTGCGCCCCAGCGCCTGCGCCGCCTCCTCGACCTGGCGCAGCTTGTCCAGCGAGGACACGGTGATCTCCAGGTCGTGTTCGATCAGCTGCTGCGCCTGGCGCCCGAGGATGCCGCCCAGCACCAGCACCGGCACGTGGATCCCGGCCCGGCGCAGCGCGATGCCCTCTTCCACGAACGCCACCCCGATCTGGGCGACGCCGTGCGCCTGCAGGTGGCGCGCCACCGGCACCAGGCCGTGGCCGTAGGCATTGGCCTTGAGGATGGCCATCACCGGCACCCCGACGTGGGCGCGGATGGCGTCGAGGTTGCCGGCCAATGCGCCGAGGTCGACCACGATCCGGGTCGGGCGCTGCAGCATCGGGTCGGTCACGGCGGGCCTACTCGTGTTCGTAGCGGCCCACGTCGTCGTGGGCAAGGTTGTCGAAGCGGGTGTATTCGCCGAAGAACTTCAGCTTGAAGTGCCCCACTTCGCCGTTGCGGTGTTTGCCGATGATGATCTCGGCCAGCCCCTTGTCCGGGGAATTTTCCTTGTTGTAGTACTCGTCGCGGTAGATGAAGACGATCATGTCCGCGTCCTGCTCGATCGCGCCGGATTCGCGCAGGTCGGCCATCAGCGGGCGCTTGTCGGTGCGCGACTCCAGCGAGCGGTTGAGCTGCGACAGCGCGATCACCGGCACGTTCAGCTCCTTGGCCAGACCCTTCAGCGAACGGCTGATCTCGGAGATCTCGGTGGCGCGGTTCTCGCTGTTGCCGGGCACCTGCATCAGCTGCAGGTAGTCGATCACCACCAGGCCCAGGTCGTGCTCGCGCTTGAGCCGGCGCGCCTTGGCGCGCAGCACCTCGGGCGACAGGCCCGGGGTGTCGTCGATGAAGATCTTGATCCCGCTGAGCTGGGCGATGGCGCCGGTGACCCGGCTCCAGTCCTCGTCCTCGAGGTCGCCGGTCTTCAGCCGCTTGGCATTGACCCGGCCCAGCGAGGAAATCAGGCGCAGCGCCAGCTGCTCGGCCGACATTTCCATCGAGAAGATCGCCACCGCCTTCTTCGACTTCAACGCTGCATATTCAGCGATGTTCAGGGCGAAGGTGGTCTTGCCCATCGCCGGGCGCGCCGCCAGGATGATGAGGTCGGTCGGCTGCAGGCCGGCGGTCATCTTGTCGAAATCCGCATAGCCAGTGGGCAGACCGGTGACGCCGCTGCCGTTCTCGGCGCGCCGCTGCAGCACCTCGAATGCATCGCGCAGTGCGTTCTTGACCGGGACGAAATCCTGCTTGCCGCGCGAATGGCCCTCGGCGATCGCGAATACCGCCTGCTCGGCCTTGGCCAGCAGCTCGCCGGATTCGCGCCCCTCCGGCTGGAAGCCGTCGTTGACGATGGTGGTGCCGACGTCGATCAGGCGCCGCTGCACCGCCTTGTCGCGCACGATCTCGGCATAGGCGCGGATGTTGGCCGCGCTCGGGGTGCTGGCGGCCAGCTCCACCAGGTAGGCGCCGCCGGCCACCTGCTCGCCGATCCCTTGCGATTCGAACCATTCGCCCACGGTCACCGCGTCGCACGGGCGGTTCTTCTCCACCAGCTCGCGGATCGCGCGGTAGATCAACTGGTGGTCGCGGCGGTAGAAATCCTCGTCCAGCAGCTGGTCGGCCACGCGGTCGAACGCGGCCGGGTCCAGCATCAGCCCGCCCAGCACCGCCTGCTCGGCCTCGATCGACTGCGGCGGGATCCGCAGCTGCTCCACCTTCTGCTCGTTGCGGGTCTGGAAGCTGGAATCCGGGCGTAGCCCTGGCCTGGCGCTCATCGGCTGCGTCACTCCCCTGCCGGCCCGTCGTCGCGGACCGTTCGTTGTTGTGTGGTGGAAGCAGGCATCGTAGTCGTCCGCGCCGGGAAGCGTTGCAGATAACCCTGTGGATAACCGGTGGGCGTCTCACCGCCTGCGACGCGGGCAGCCCGAAAAC
>JBKBXH010000212.1:0-3230 GCA_046313655.1 Thermomonas sp.
ATCGGCGACTACGTGCTGTCCGGCGGCGAGCTGGGCGCGGCGGTGGTGGTCGATGCGGTGGCGCGGCTGCTGGACGGCGCGCTGGGCGATGCCGACTCCGCGGCCCAGGACAGCTTCGAGGGCGACGGCCTGCTGGACTGCCCGCATTACACCCGCCCGGTGGACCACCCGCTAGGCCGGGTGCCGGAGGTGCTGCTGTCCGGCGACCATGCCCGGATCGCGCGCTGGCGCCGGCAGCAGTCGCTGGGGCGGACCTGGCTGCGCCGCCCCGACCTGCTGGACGAGGCCGCGCTGTCGAAGGCCGACCGCGCCCTGCTGGAGGCGTTCCGGGCGCAGTGGCTGGCGGCGGCCGGCGAGCCGCCGGATGGGGATGCCTGAGCCGGGGCGTGCCGGGGCCTGCAAGCGTGCGGCACGCAACGGAATTTCCCGCTATAATGCGCGGCTGGGCTTGCGCCCAGCCGTTCCAGATTCATCCGCTACACCAGTGCCATGACGCGGGTCCACGTGCACTCGCGCAACAACGACTCCAACAGGCGCGTGCCATCGCACGCAACACATTCAACAGGTTGATCCCATGAACAAGCCCTCGATCCACACCCTCGTCCAGGACTTCGAAGTCGCCCAGGTGGCGCGCAAGCTGCCCGAGTTCGGCCCCGGCGACACCGTCATCGTCAACGTCAAGGTGAAGGAAGGCAACCGCGAGCGCGTGCAGGCCTACGAGGGCGTGGTGATCGGCAAGAAGAACGCCGGCCTGAACTCCGCGTTCACCGTGCGCAAGATTTCCCACGGCTACGGCGTCGAGCGCGTGTTCCAGACCCACAGCGCCTCGATCGACTCGGTGGAAGTGAAGCGCCGTGGCGACGTGCGCGCCAGCAAGCTGTACTACCTGCGTGGCCTGGAAGGCAAGAAGGCGCGCATCAAGGAAGACCTGGCCGGCAACGCCAAGGCCAAGGCCGCCGCGGCCGCTGCTGCCGCCGCCGCTGAGTAAGGCGCTTCCGCGATCTTCGCGACGCCCCGCGACGGCCACCTTCGGGTGGCCGTCTGCGTTTCCGGCGCGCAGGACGCCCCGCATGCAGACCGCCGACGACACCGCCAGCGTCCGCCTCGACCTGTGGCTGTGGGCCGCGCGCTTTTTCAAGACCCGCGCGCTGGCCAAGCACGCCATCGAGACCGGCAAGGTCGAGGTCGGCGGGCAGCGCGCCAAGCCCGCGCGCGGCGTGCGGGTGGGCGATGCGCTGGTGGTGCAGCGCGCGGAGGAGCGCTTCGAGATCGAAGTGCTGGCGCTGAGCGATACGCGCGGCCCGGCCAGCGTCGCCCAGGCCCTGTACCGCGAATCCGGGGCGTCGCGGCAGGCGCGCGCGCATGCCCGCGCGCAGCGTGCGGCCGAGCGCGCCGGCTTCCAGCCGCCCGGCACTAAGCCGGACAAGCGCGCCCGCCGCCTGATCCGCGCGCTGGGCGATATCGACGCGCTGTAGCCAGCGCCTGCGGTTGTCGCACGCCAACGCCTCACGCCCCGGGCTCCACGTCGCGCGTCCCGCGCCTATGCCGAACGCAGGGGGCGCATAGGCCGTTTCGGGAATGGCGATGGCGCCCGCGGCCCCGCATCCTGCGCGGCATCGCAAGGTTGCCGGCGGAGAGGCAGATGACGGTGCTCAGGAACGGGTCCAGCGGGCCCGAGGTACGGCGCCTGCAGGAGGCGCTGAATCGCAAGCTGCCCGGCTGCAGCCTGCGCGCGGACGGCAGCTACGGCCCGCGCACGCAGGAGGCGGTGCGCCGCTACCAGGACCAGGCCTGGCTGGTGGTGGACGGCGAGGCCGGCCCCTGCACCCAGAATGCGTTGTTCGATGCGGAAGCCTATCCGGCGGTGCAGCACCTGCGGCCGTTCATCCCGCAACCGACCAATACCACCTGCTGGGCGGCCTCCACCGCGATGCTCAAGCGCAGCAGCGTGGCCGCGGTCAAGGCGGCCACGCCGTCCGACATGTGGGACGACGCGGGCGGCCTGCACAACGCCTCCGACCTCGCCAACTGGCTGCCGCTGACCGAACGCTACGCGCGCGCGCACGGGCTGCGCTTCTATCCCCCGGCGTCGTGGACCCCGCAGGCGTTCGCCGCGATGGTGCGGCAGGGGCCGGTGATGGTGGACACCCTGTGGCGCGCCCGCGGCTACCTCAAGCGCGTTCCCGGCGGCTTCGAGGGCAGTCCCGGGCACATGACCCTGGTGGTGGGCGTGCGCGGCGACAACGACCCCAGCGGCCGCGGCACCACCCTGATGGTGTACGACCCGTGGGAGCCGAACGTGGGCCGGCGCTGGCGCGTCAGCTATTACCGCTGGATCAGCGAGGTCTCCACCCGCACCTACCGCCTGTTCCAGTAGCTCACTCGGCGTCGGGCTGTGGCGGCAGGTCCACGTTGCGCTGGAACTCGAAGATCAGCCGCGTCTCGATGTGCGCCACTTCCTCGCGCTCGGTGAAGGCGGCCAGGGTGAACTGGCGCAGGTGCTCGCTGTCGCGCACGCCGACGTGGGCGAGGAAGTCGTCGGCGCCGGCCACGTGGTAGCAGGCCAGCACTTCCGGAAGGCCCAGCAGGTGACGGTGGAAGCCGTCCACCAGCGCCCGCGAATGGCGCGCCAGCCGCACCGACACCATCGCCTGCAGGCCGATGCCGATGGCCTCGGGCGCGATCTCGGCGTGGTAGCCCAGCAGGATCTTCGCCTCGCGCATCCGCCGCACCCGTTCCAGGGCGGTGGACGGCGCGATCCCGGTCTTTTCCGCGAGGTCCTTGTTGGGCAGGCGCGCATTCTTCCGCAGCAGCCGCAGGAGGGCGTAGTCGATTCGGTCGAGCATGCAGATTCCCCGGAAAATCAAAATATCGTTCGGTATTGGAAATCATGGCCGAAGCAGCTTCTAGGATAGCGGTATTCCATCGCACGAGAGGCCGCCATGCACCGTTTCCAGACCACCGCCGTCCACGCCGGCCGCGACGACTTCGGCGCGCTGTGCGTGCACGCCCCGCCGCTGGACCTGTCCACCACCTATCCGATCGCCGACCTCGCGGTGGGTAGCGCCAGTTTCGATGCGCTGGTCGGTGGCGGCGCGGCGGCCGCCAACCCGATCTACGCGCGCCTGCACAACCCCACCGTGGCCCGCGCCGAGGCCGCGATCGCCGCGCTGGAGGGCACCGAGGCCTGCGTCGCCTACGCCTCCGGCATGGCCGCGATGACCGCGGTG
>JBKBXH010000213.1:0-3227 GCA_046313655.1 Thermomonas sp.
CCGGCCTGCGATGGCCCGACCGCCCGACTATAGACCAGTCAACAATTCTTTAACAAGGGCCTCAGCCCGCATTCATCATGCTGGCTGCGTATTCAGTTTCAGGCGCAATGGGTGCCGGGCGGGACTTGACGGCACGGCGCCGGTTGCGTCTGGCGGCACAAACGGCAAGCCCCGGCCGGTACCGGGGCTTGCGGGGAGGCCATCGCACTGGCGCGGGGCGGTCAGGCGGCCAGGGCGCGCGCGATCCGCTGCTGCTCCTGGCGCAGGGCTTCGGGCAGGCGCGGGCCGTAGTCCTCGAGGTAGCTGCCGATGCTGGCGAACTCGGCCTGCCAGCCCGCATGGTCGAGGCCGAACAGCTTGGCGCGCGCCTCGTCGGTGAGCGCCACGCCCTCGAGGTTGAGGTCGGCCTCGGCCGGCAGGTGGCCGATCGGGGTCTCGACCGCGCCGGCACGGCCTTCCACCCGCCCGATCATCCATTCCAGCACGCGCAGGTTGTTGCCGAAGCCGGGCCACAGGAACTGGCCGTCGTCGCCCTTGCGGAACCAGTTGACGTGGAAGATCGCGGGCAGCTGCGCGCCCGGGCGGTCGAACGACAGCCAGTGCGCGAAATAGTCGGCGAAGTTGTAGCCGCAGAACGGCTTCATCGCCATCGGGTCGCGGCGCATCACGCCAACCGCGCCGGTGGCCGCGGCGGTGGTCTCCGAGCCCATCGCCGCCCCCACCAGCACGCCGTGGGTCCAGTCGCGCGCCTGGAACACCAGCGGCACCAGCGAGGCGCGGCGGCCGCCGAACACGATGGCGCTGATCGGCACACCCTGCGGGTCCTCGGCCATCGGCGAGTACGACGGGCACTGGCGGGCGCTGACGGTGAAACGCGCGTTCGGGTGCGCGGCCGGGCGCTTGGCCGGGTCGAACGGCTCGCCGCGCCAGTCCAGCGCAGGTTGCAGTCCGTTGTCGATGCCTTCCCACCATGGCTGGTTGTCCGCAGTGACGCCGACGTTGGTGAAGATGGTGTTGGCCTGCACCGAAGCCAGCGCGTTCGGGTTGGACTTGGCCGAAGTGCCGGGCGCGACGCCGAAGAAGCCCGCCTCGGGATTGATCGCATACAGGCGCCCGTCAGCCCCGGGGCGCATCCAGCAGATGTCGTCGCCGATGGTCCAGACCTTCCAGCCGTCGCGGCGATAGCCTTCCGGCGGGATCAGCATGGCGAGGTTGGTCTTGCCGCAGGCCGAGGGAAACGCGGCGGCGATGTAATGGGTCCGGCCCTGCGGATTCTCGATCCCGAGGATCAGCATGTGCTCGGCCAGCCAGCCTTCCTGGCGCGCCTGGTGGCTGGCGATGCGCAGCGCGTGGCACTTCTTGCCCAGCAGCGCATTGCCGCCATAGCCGGAGCCGTAGGACTTGATCGTCAGCTCCTCGGGGAAATGCATGATGAAGCGGCGCTCGGGGTCGAGCTCGCCAGTGGAATGCAGGCCCTTCACGAAGGTGCCCTCGCGCTCGATCCGCGCCAGCGCCGGCGCGCCCATGCGGGTCATGATGCGCATGTTGGCGACCACGTACGGCGAGTCGGTGATCTCCACCCCGCAGCGCGACAGCGGCGAGTCGATCGGGCCCATGCAGTACGGGATCACGTACATCGTGCGGCCCTGCATGCAGCCGTCGAACAGCGCGTCCATCCTGGCGTGCGCCTCGGCCGGCGCCATCCAGTGGTTGTTGGGGCCGGCGTCCTCGCGCTCGGTGGTGCAGACGAAGGTGAGGTGCTCGACCCGCGCCACGTCGTCGGGATGCGAACGGTGCAGCCAGCTGCCGGGATGGGTGGCCTCGTTGAGGCGGACCAGGGTGCCGTCGGCTTCCATCCGCGCGATGAGCGCCGCGTTCTCGGCGTCGCTGCCGTCGCACCAGTGGATGGCGGCCGGGCGGGTGAGCCGCGCCACCTCCGCGACCCACTGGTTCAGGGATTCGAGCGTGCTGGTCATCGGGCGAAGTCCTTGCCTGTGTCAGGCGCTGATTGAATGCGGGATGAAATCGTTTGCAGGGCGCGGCGCGGCAAGCCCGTCGGGCCGGCGCACGGCACTCAGCCGCGCGCGGGCACCAGGGTGGCCATCATGTGTTCGATGTAGCCGTCGAAGCCTTCGATCGGCTGCCGGGCCTGGAAGCGCGGCAACTCCAGCTGCAGGAAGCCCACGTACATCGCATAGGTCATGCGCGCGCGGTTGAGGGCGTCCTTCTGGCTCAGGCCGGCCTGGCGGAACGAGGTGAACAGGAAGCCGGTGCGGCGCTCCAGCACGTGCGCCAGCACCGCATCCACCGCCGGGTGGCCGGCGGCCTTCAGCAGCTCGGAATAAATGACGTGCGTCTTGTTGTGCTGCGCGATCAGCCGGAACAGCGTGCGCAGGCGCTCGGTGGCGTTGTCGATCGCTTCCAGTGCGCCATAGGCGGTCTGCTCGTCGCGCTCCCAGCGCTCCAGCGCCGCCTGCAGCAGGGCATCGCGGGAGGGGAAATGCCAGTAGAAGCTGCCCTTGGTGACGCCCAGCCGGCGCGCCAGCGGCTCCACCGCGACCGAGGCCACGCCCTGCTCGGCGATCTGGTCCAGCGCCTCCTTGGCCCAGTCATCGGCGCTCAGGCGTCCGCTGCGTGCGGTGGCTTCGATCATGGCAAGCGGGTTCCATACGGCATGGCAGGGTGAAGTATGCTGAGTTTTTGCTCTTGTTTGCGCGTTGACAGCTTACATTCAAGCGCCATACTAATGCGTATGGTAAGCCTGCCGGCCTGCGCCCGCAACGCTTGCCCACCCACGATCCGCCGCGCCACGGGAGTCCCGTCATGAGCATCGTCCTGCCCTTCCTCGCCCTGCTCCTCAGCGGCGCCTTCGCCGCCTACCACCGCCTGCGCCTGGCTACCTGGGCCGCGCTCGCGGCCAGCCTGCTGGTGGCCTGCTGGCTGCTGCAGGCCAACCCCACCGCCACCCTCGTCGCTGCGGCGCTGCTGGTGCTGGTGGCCGGGCCGCTGCTGGTACCGGCGATCCGCAAGCCGCTGCTGACCGCGCCGGCCCTGCGCGTGCTGCGCAAGGCGCTGCCGCCGCTGTCGCAGACCGAGCGGATCGCGCTGGAAACCGGCTCGGTCGGGTTCGAGGGCGACCTGTTCAGCGGCATGCCCGACTGGAACAAGCTGCTGGCGTATCCCAAGCCGGAGCTCAGCGCCGAAGAGCAGGCCTTCCTCGATGGCCC
>JBKBXH010000214.1:0-3203 GCA_046313655.1 Thermomonas sp.
ACCGGCACCGCGCGCCCGCCGGACCAGACCTCGCCCTGCGCATCCACGGTCAGTTCGAGGATGGCATCAAAGCCCACTTCGCGGCCCTGGCTGACGCGGTAGAAGCCGCCCGGGCTGGGCGGCAGCGCGCCGCGCTCGGCCAGCCAGGCGGCGAGGGTGGCGTTGGCGGCGCCGGAGGCGGCGTCCTCGAAGCGTGCCGGCGCGCCGACGAAGGCGCGGACCGCGTAGTAGTACACCGGGTCGTGGCTGCGCGCATACACGAACAGGCCCATGCTGTCGGTGGCCTCGGCCAGCGCGGCGATCGCATCCCAGTCCGGGGTCGCGGCACGCAGGTGCGCTTCGTCGGCCAGTTCCACCAGCCACCAGCGGCGCCCGCCGTCCATCAGCACCGGCGGCAGCGCGCCCAGGCGCAGGCCGGCCAGTGCGGCGGCGAGGCGGGCATCGTCGGGCGTGGCGATCTCCTGCACCCGCGCGCGCGGCGTGCGCACCGCCAGCGTGCGCGCCGCGCCTTCGCCGCGCACGCGCAGCGGCAGCAGGCCGGCGATGCCTTCCTGCACCAGGAACGGCGCGCCCTCCGCGTCGATGCGCGGATTCACCAGCCCCGCATCCAGCAGCGCATACGCGGTGCCGACGCTGGGATGGCCGGCGAACGGCACTTCCCGGCGCGGGCTGAAGATGCGGATGGCGTGGGTGGCCTCCGGCGCGGTGGGCGGGAACACGAAGGTGGTTTCCGGCAGCCGCGTCCAGCGCGCGATGGCCTGCATCGCGGCATCGTCCAGGCCCTGCGCGTCCAGCACCACCGCCAGCGGATTGCCGGCACCGGGGCGGGAGGCGAACACATCCAGTTGCACGTAGCGGCGGGGCATGGCGAGGGGGGCGCGAAAAGGGCGCGCAGATTACCAGTCCAGCCGGCCTTCGATCACCTGCTGCACCTGGCCGCCGATCCAGACCTCGCCATCGCCATCCACCCGCACCGAGACCCGTCCGTCGCGGCCCAGTTCGCGGCCCTGGCTGGCGACATAGGCGCCGTCCGGGCCGGGCAACCGCCCCTGGCGGTGCAGGCAGGCGGCGATGGCGGCATTCGCGCTGCCGGTGACCGGGTCTTCCGGCACGTTCACCGCATCGCCGGGGCAGAACGCGCGCACCGCCAGCGCATGCTGGGCGGATTCTTCGAAGGCATACACCGCGACCCCGGTGGCGGCGGTGGCATTGGTCCAGGCCGCGAGCGCGGCGAAGTCCGGCCGGAACGCGCGCAGCGCGGCGGCGGAAGCGGCTTCCAGCAACCACCAGCGCGGGCCGTTGTCCCACAGCGTGGAGTGCGTGCCGGCGGCCGCCAGCGCGTGCAGGCCGGCCGGTGGCGGCCCGGCGTGGCGCTCCACTTCGCGCGCGCGCGGGCTGCGCACATAGGGCTGCAGGGCTTCGCCCGCGCGCTCGATCCGCACCGGCAGCAGCCCGGCCGCGCATTGCTGCCGCAGCATGCCCGCATCCGGCTGCGCCAGCCGGTGCTGGGCCGCGGCCCAGGCCGCGCCCACGCTGGGGTGGCCGGCGAACGGCAGTTCGCTGCCCGGGGTGAAGATGCGGATGCGGTAGTCGGCACCGGCGTCGGGCGGCAGGAAGAACACCGTCTCCGACAGGTTCAGCCAGGCCGCCAGCGCCTGCATCGCCGCGCCGTCCAGGCCCTGCGCATCCAGCACCACGCCCAGCGGGTTGCCCTGGCCGGGGCGGGCGGCGAACACATCCAGCTGCAGATAACGACGGATCATGGCGGGCAATCGACGGACGCAGGGGCGGGGCCGCTAGAATGCACCAGTGCCGCGGCCCGCGGCATTTTCTTCGCCTGCGTTCTCCCCCGCGTCCCGACCCCATTTCCTGCGGATCCATGTCCACACTTCCCCTCGCGTCCGATGCTGGCTGGCTGGTGCTCAAGTTCGGTGGCACCTCGGTCTCCAAACGTACGCGCTGGGACACCATCGGCAGGCTGGCCGGCGCGCAGGCGCGCGAGTCGGGTGCGCGCGTGCTGGTGGTGGTCTCCGCGCTGTCGGGCGTCACCAACGAGCTGACCGCGATCGCCGACGGCGCCGCGGATGCGGCCATGCGGGTGGCGCGGCTGGAGGCACGCCATCGCGAGTTCGCCGGCGAGCTCGGGCTGGAGGCCGAGACCGTGCTGGGCGCGCGCCTGGCCGCGCTGCGTGGCCTGCTCGACGATCCGCGCGCCGCCGACCGCGCGCTGGACTGGCAGGCCGAGGTGCTGGCGCAGGGCGAGCTGCTGTCCTCCACTCTTGGCGCGGCCTACCTGCGCACGCAGGGGCTGGACATCGGCTGGATGGACGCGCGCGACTGGCTGGCGGCACTGCCGCCGCAGCCCAACCAGAGCGCGTGGGCGCAGCGGCTGTCGGTGAACTGCCAGTGGCAGCCCGATCCCGGCTGGCGCGCGCGCTTCGCCGCCCAGCCCAGCCGGCTGCTGATCACCCAGGGCTTCATCGCCCGCCACCAGGACGGCGGCACCGCGATCCTCGGGCGCGGCGGCTCCGACACCTCGGCTGCCTATTTCGGCGCGCTGCTGGGTGCGCGCCGGGTGGAGATCTGGACCGACGTGCCGGGCATGTTCAGCGCCAACCCGCGCGAGGTGCCGGACGCGCGCCTGCTGACCCGCCTGGACTATTACGAGGCGCAGGAAATCGCCACCACCGGCGCCAAGGTGCTGCACCCGCGCTCGCTGCGGCCCTGCCGCAACAGCGGCGTGCCGATGGCGATCCTCGATACCGAGCGCCCGCACCTGCCCGGCACCCGCATCGACGATGCCGCGGAGCCCGTCCCCGGCGTGAAGGCGATCAGCCGCCGCAACGGCATCGTGCTGGTGTCGATGGAAAGCATCGGCATGTGGCAGCAGGTCGGCTTCCTGGCCGACATCTTCGAGCGCTTCAAGCGCCACGGGCTGTCGGTGGACATGATCGGTTCGGCCGAGACCAACGTGACGGTGTCGCTGGACCCGTCCGAGAACCTGGTCACCACCGACGTGCTCTCGGCGCTGTCGGCCGACCTCGCCGAGATCTGCCGAGTGCGGGTGATCGCGCCGTGCGCGGCGATCACCCTGGTCGGGCGCGGCATGCGCTCGCTGCTGCACAAGCTGCAGGACGTGTGGGCGATGTTCGGACGCGAGAACGTGCACCTGGTGTCGCAGTCGTCGAACGACCTCAACCTCA
>JBKBXH010000215.1:0-3183 GCA_046313655.1 Thermomonas sp.
TTTCCCTTCCACCCGTCCGCCGTAGCGTCCGAGTGAGCCGCCCATCATACAGGGGTTTCGACTGCTGTCAACACCCCGCAATGAACTTTTTTACCGCCCCCCGCCTCGGAAACCTCAGCCCCTCGGCAAGGGCGCGCATCTTCCAACATCCATCCACGCTTGGGAAGTCTTGACGTCACTGCGTCGGATCGTGCATTGCGCGCGCATTCATGACCTCGACCCCGCAGACCCATCCAGCACGTCTCATGCGCCGGCAATCAGGCGCACGCGGGCGAAGTTGCGCTTGCCCACCGCCAGCACGCCCTCGAAGCCGGGCACGAACACTCGCGAGGCATCCTCGAACACCTCGCCATCCACGCGCACCGCGCGCTCCTTGAGCTTGCGGTTGGCCTCGGAGTTGCTGGGCATCAGCCCGGCCGCGACCAGCAGCGCGGCGATCCGCAGACCCTCGGCCGGCACCCCCACGTCCTGCAGCGGCAGGCTGGACAGGTCGCCCTCGCCGCGCACCGCGGCATGCCAGCCGGCGATCGCGCGCTCGGCCTCCTCCGCGCCGTGGAAGCGCGCCGCCAGCTCGCGCGCCAGCCGCAGCTTGACGTCGCGCGGATTCATGCCGGCGGCGACCGCCTCGCGCAGCCGCCCGGCCTCGTCGATCCCGATCTCGAAGCTGAGCAGGTCGATCCACTTCCACATCAGCGCATCGCCGATCTTCATCGCCTTGGTGACGATGTCGATCGCCGGCTCGTTGATGCCGATGTAGTTGCCCAGCGACTTCGACATCTTGTGAACGCCGTCGAGCCCTTCCAGCAGCGGCATGGTGAGCACCACCTGCGGCGGCTGCCCGTAGTGCTCCTGCAGGCCGCGCCCCATCAGCAGGTTGAACTTCTGGTCGGTGCCGCCCAGCTCGACGTCGGCCTTCAGCGCGACCGAGTCGTAGCCCTGCACCAGCGGATACAGGAACTCATGGATGGCGATCGGCTGCTGCGCCGCATAGCGCTTGGCGAAGTCGTCGCGCTCGAGCATGCGCGCCACGGTGTGCTGGGCCGCGAGCCGGATCATGTCGGCGGCGCCCATCTGCCCGAACCACTCGCTGTTGAAGCGCACTTCGGTGCGCTCGCGGTCGAGCACCTTGAACACCTGCTCGGCGTAGGTCTGCGCGTTGGCCAGCACGTCCTCGCGGGTCAGCGGCTTGCGGGTGGCGCTCTTGCCGGTGGGGTCGCCGATCATCCCGGTGAAGTCGCCGATCAGGAAGACCACCTGGTGCCCGAGATCCTGGAACTGGCGCATCTTGTTGAGCAGGACGGTGTGGCCCAGATGCAGGTCGGGCGCGGTGGGGTCGAAACCGGCCTTGATCCGCAGCGGGCGGCCCAGCGCCAGGCGCGCCTGCAGCTCTTCGCGCTTGAGGACTTCCTCGCTGCCGCGGGCGATCAGGGCAAGGGCCGAAGCGGCTTCGGCGGTGACGGGATCGGACACGGGCACTTCTCTCCGGCGGCCGCGGGTGCCGCATTCATGTTTGTGGGGGTTGGCGTTAACCGGGCGTTAAACCGTGAAGCAGAAAAACTTTCGCAGATTCAACGGGTTGACGCACCTTTCACGCATGTCTATGGTAGCGCGTCGATGCTTTCGCGACCCAGGGGACGATGATATGACGGATTCGAACCATGACGCCGTGCTCCAGGGCAACCTCGAGCGCGCGCGCGTCAATGCCGACCGTCGTCCCGATCCCGCCACGCCGCATCCGTTCAAGGGCCGCTGGTCACGCCGCCAGTGGGCGCATGCCAGCGTGCTCACCACCATCGGCGTGCTGCTGGCCGCGATCGTGCCTGGCTTCTCCAGCGTGCTCGACACCCACGGCGGCCCGCAGCTGCAGAAGATGACGCTGCAGCTGACCCTGCCGAAGCTGTCGCGGCGCGCGAGCAAGGCCACCGACGACCACTGGCAGACGGTGACGCTCAAGCCCGGCCAGACCCTGAGCGGCGTGTTCGAGGAGCTGGGCATCCCCTACGACCAGCTGGCGCGGGTGATGCAGCACCCGAAGATCAAGCCGACCCTGCGCAAGCTGCGCCCGGGCACCGAGCTGAGCTTCAACCTGCCGGCGGACGGCAGCGTGCGCGCGATGCGCCTGGAGCCGGGCCCGGGGATCGGCGAGCTGCCGATCGAGCTCGAGTTCGACGGCGACGCGTTGCGCGAGCGCGCGGTGCCGGTGGAGATCACCACCCGCACCGTGGTGCTGACCGGCGAAGTCGGCAAGTCGCTGTTCGCCTCCGCGCGCAAGCTCGGCCTGGGCACCGCGCAACTGAACCAGCTCACCGACGAGATGTTCAAGTACGACATCGACTTCGATTCGGACCTGAGCGAGAACGACCGTTTCAGCGTGGTGGTGGACCAGACCTGGAAGAACGGCGTGCTGGTCAACACCGGGCCGGTGCTGGCGGCCACCTTCACCGTGGACGGCAAGCTCAAGAGCGCGTTCCGCTTCATGCGCGACGGCAAGCCGGAGTACTTCACCCCGGACGGCCGCTCGCTCAAGCGCCCCTTCATCCGCATGCCGATCCCGTACGCACGGCTGACCTCCGGCTTCGGTGGCCGCAACCACCCGATCCTCGGGCGGTTCCGCATGCACAAGGGCGTGGACTACGCCGCCGCCGCCGGCACCCCGATCCAAGCCGCGGGCGATGCGCGCGTGGCCTTCGTCGGCCACCAGGGCGGCTACGGCAACGTGGTCATCCTCGACCACGGCGGCGGCAAGACCACCCTGTACGGGCACATGTCGCGGTTCGCCAAGATCCGGGTCGGCCAGCGCATCGCGCAGGGCACCGTGATCGGCTACGTGGGCAGCACCGGGCTGGCCACCGGGCCGCACCTGCACTACGAATTCCGGGTCAACGGCGTGCACATGAACCCGCTGAAGATGACCCTGCCGCCGCCGGCACCGCTGTCCGGGTCCGACCTGGTGGCCTTCAAGAGCGAGACCCACCGCGCGCTGGAGAAGATCCACGAGGTCGAGGACGTGGTGTTCCAGCTCGACGACGGCAGCCGCGTGGCCAGCGCCGCGCCCGCCGCCAAGGCCAAGGGCAAGGCCGCCGGCAAGCGCAGCCGCGGCTGAGCCGGGCCGATGCGATACTGCGCGGCATGTCCGCGCATTCCTCTCGCGCCGAGCTCTTCCTCGGCCTGATCTCGGGCACC
>JBKBXH010000216.1:0-3178 GCA_046313655.1 Thermomonas sp.
AGGGGCTGCGCAACACCGATCGCCGGGTGGCCAACGACGAGCCGGTGTCGCCAGCGTTCCTGTACGCGGTGCTGCTGTGGCCGGCCTATTGCCGGGCGCTGGCGCAGCTGCAGGCGCAGGGCGTGCACCTGGCCGAGGCGCAGCGGCGCGCCGCCGACCGCGTGACCCTGCACCAGCTGGCGCGCACTGCGCTGCCGCGGCGGTTCTCGCTGCCGATGCAGGAGATCTGGCTGCTGCAGCCGCGCTTCTCGCTGCGCCAGCGCAAGCGCGTGTTCCGCCTGCTGGCGCACCCGCGTTTCCGCGCCGCGTTCGATTTCCTCGAACTGCGGCTGGCGGCCTCGGATTCGCATGCCGACGATGTCGCGTTCTGGCGCGAGGCGCAGCTGCATCCGACCGCGGCCACCGTTGAGCCGGCCGATGCCGGGGCAGGGGAGGACGCGGAGTCGGTGTCCTCCGATGCCGCCGAGCCGGACGGCACCCCGCGCAAGCGCCAGCGGCGCCGGCGCAAGCCGAGTGCCGGCGCGTGAGCGAGATCGTGCGCGCCTGTATCGGCGTCGGCGCCAACCTGGGCGATCCGATGGCGGCGGTGCGCGGCGCGCTGGAGGCGCTGGACGCGATCCCCGGCTGCCGCCTGGTGGCGGCCTCGCGGCTGTACCGCACGCCGGCCTGGGGGCGGCTGGACCAGCCCGATTTCGTGAATGCCGCGGCCGTGCTGGAGACCGCGCTGGCGCCGCGCGCCCTGCTCGAGGCGCTGCTGGCGGTGGAGCGCCGCGCCGGCCGCGAGCGCGGCGGCGAACAGGCCGCGCGCCGCTGGGGCCCGCGCGTGCTCGACCTCGACCTGCTGCTGTACGGCGAGCAGGTGGTGGATGAGCCCGGCTTGCGGGTGCCGCATCCGCACCTGCACGAACGCGCCTTCGCGCTGGTGCCGCTGGCCGAGATCGCCGCCGGTGCGCCGTTCCCCGGCCACGGCTGCGTGAGCGATGCCCTGCGCGGCGCGGATGTCGCCGGGGTGGAGGCGATCGCGGACGCGTGAGCGCGGGCACGCCGTCGCGGTGGCGCCGGCGTTGTGCGCCATAATGCGGGCCCCCTGCCGGAGCCCGTCGATGAGCGTCCATGCCGAACGGAAGTCCTGGAGCGTGCCGCAGCTGGCGCAGGCGCGCGCGGCCGGCCAGCGGCTGGCGATGCTGACCTGCTACGACGCCAGCTTCGCGCGGGTGCTGGACGATGCCGGCATCGACCTGATCCTGGTGGGCGATTCGCTGGGCATGGTGGTGCAGGGCCATGGGTCCACCCTGCCGGTGCGGGTGGAGGACATCGCCTACCACACCGCGGCGGTGGCGCGTGGCGCGCCGCGCGCGCTGAAGATCGCGGACTTCCCGTTCGGGGCCGATGCCACCCCGGCGCTGGCGCTGGAGGCGGCGGTGCGCTTCATCCAGGCAGGCGCGGCGATGGTCAAGCTGGAGGGCGCCGGCCACAAGCTGGAGGTGATCCGCTTCCTGGTGGAGCGCGAGATCCCGGTGTGCGCGCACCTGGGCCTGACCCCGCAATCGGTGCTGCGGATGGGCGGCTTCAAGGTGCAGGGGCGCGAACTGGCCGCCGCCGAGCGCCTGCGTGCCGATGCGCTGGCGGTGGCGGAGGCGGGCGCGGCGCTGCTGGTGCTGGAAGGCGTGCCGGCCGCGCTCGCGGCGGAGATCACCGCGGCCAGCCCGATCCCCACCATCGGCATCGGCGCCGGCCCCGGCTGCGACGGCCAGGTGCTGGTGCTGCACGATCTGCTGGGGATCGATACCGGCCACCGCAAGCCCAAGTTCGTCAAGGATTTCCTGGCCGAAGGCGGCTCCATCGCCGGCGCCGTGCGCGCCTACCTGCAGGCCGTGCGCAGCGGCGCGTTTCCCACCGAAGAGCACAGCTACGCATGATCGAGACCATTTCCCGGCTGGACGCCCTGCGCGCGCGCGTCGCCGGCTGGAAGCGCGAGGGCCTGCGCGTTGGCTTCGTGCCGACCATGGGCAACCTGCACGCCGGCCACTATTCGCTGGTGGCGCTGGCGCGCCGGCACGCCGACCGGGTGGTGTCGAGCGTGTTCGTGAACCCCACCCAGTTCGGGCCGAACGAGGATTTCACCCGCTATCCGCGCACCCCGGAGGCCGACACCCGCGGCCTGCAGGACGCCGGCTGCGACGTGCTGTGGCTGCCCGAGGTGGAGGCGATGTATCCGTTCGGGGTGGAACTGGCGGCCAAGGTGCACGTGCCGGGCGTGAGCGCGGTGCTGGAAGGCGCCTGTCGGCCCGGCCATTTCGACGGCGTATGCACGGTGGTGACGCGCCTGTTCAACCAGGTGCAGCCCGACGTGGCTGCGTTCGGGCGCAAGGACTACCAGCAGCTGGCGGTGATCCGGCAACTGGTGGCCGACCTGCAGGTGCCGGTGGAAATCCTGGCCGGCGCGATCGTGCGCGAGCCCGACGGGCTGGCAATGAGCTCGCGCAACCAGTACCTGTCGCCGCAGGAGCGCGCACTCGCCCCGGTCATCCACCGCACCTTGCTGGCGATGCAGGCGGCCGCGCAGGCGGGGACGCCGCGTGCGCAGGTCGAGGCCGCGGCGGACGCGGCCCTGCGTGCGGCCGGGTTCGTGCCCGACTACGCGGTGCTGCGGCACCCGGACTTCCGCGAACCCGGCGACGCCGAGGGCGGGCCGCGGGTGGCGCTGATCGCCGCCCGCCTGGGCCGGACCCGCCTGATCGACAACCTCGAGTTCGACCTGGCACCGGCGGCGCGCGGCTGATCCCCGCCCCGGGCTTTCCGGGGCCTCCCGGGGTACCCCGTGGCCGGCGCGGGCCGGGTTTGTTGCGGTGCGCCATCGGCGCCTATACTTCGCACTCCGTTCGCCGCGGACGGCCCGTTCCACCGGAGTACCCCCATGCAACTGACCCTGCTCAAGGGCAAGATCCACCGCGCCACTGTCACCCATGCCGAGCTGCATTACGAAGGGTCGTGCGCCATCGACGGCCGCCTGCTCGACATCGCCGGCATCCGCGAATACGAGCGCATCGACATCTACGACGTCACCAGCGGCGAGCGCTTCTCCACCTACGCGATCCGCGGCGAGGAAGGCAGCGGCGTGATCTCGGTGAACGGCGCGGCCGCGCACAAGTCGCAGGTCGGCAACCTGGTCATCATC
>JBKBXH010000217.1:0-3177 GCA_046313655.1 Thermomonas sp.
TGGTGGCGGGCATGACCCCGGCGCGTGCGACGGTGGAAGCCAAGCTGGCCGATCCGAGCTGGAAGGTGGAGATCGTGATTACCGCGGCATTGCCGTAACGGGTCGCATGGCAGCCGGGCATCGCTCGGCTGCACGCCCTCAGCGCGCGGCGATCAGGTCGATGCAATCCACCGGACACGGCGGAATGCACAGTTCGCAGCCGGTGCACAGGTCGGCGATGACGGTGTGCATGTACTTGGCACCGCCGACGATGGCATCCACCGGGCAGGCCTGGATGCACTTGGTGCAGCCGATGCAGTCGGCCTCGACGATCCGCACCGCGTGCGCCGGCGCCTGCACGCCGCGGTCGCGGTCATAGCGCGCGGCGGCCACGTCGGGCCGGCCAAGCACGTGCGCCAGCGCGCGCGCGCCGGCATCGCCACCGGGCGGGCAGCGCTCCGGCCCGGCCTCGCCGCGCGCCATCGCCTCCGCATACGGGCGGCAGCCGTCGAAACCGCACTGCCCGCACTGGGTCTGCGGCAGCAGGCGGTCGAGGCGCTCGGCGAGGTCGGCGAGTCGGCTATCGGTCATGGCGGGGATTCGTCGTCGGGGATGCCGCGTTCGCTTCCGCGAATGTCCCCCGATGCCGGCCGCTGGCCGGCATCTCCTCCTTGAGTTCGCTGCAGCGAACGCGGCATCCCCATGCGGGGGACAGGCTTTCCCGACGCTCGTGCATAGGAGATGGCAACGTGGCAGCGGATTGGCGTGCGCGATCAGCGCACCGGCATCCCGGGCTGCGCGCCGGTGTCGGCATCCAGCAGGAACAGGCCGCCGCCGTCGAACCCGGCCGAGAGGATCATCCCCTCGCTCACGCCGAAGCGCATCTTGCGCGGGGCGAGGTTGGCGATGAACACCACGCTGCGGCCGACGAGCTTTTCCGGTTCCCCGTAGCTGGCGCGGATGCCGGAGAAGATCTGGCGCTGGCCGAGCTCGCCGGCATCCAGCAGGAAGCGCAGCAGCTTGTCGCTGCCCTCGACGAAGCCGCACTCGAGCACCTTGCCGATGCGCAGGTCGAGCCTGGCGAAGTCGTCGATGCCGACCGTCGGCGTGGCGGCGGGTGCGGCAGCGGCGGCGGGCTTGTCCGTGGCGGGCGCAGTGGCGGCCGCGGGCGCGGCGAGGGTGTCCTTGGAGGCGTCGATCATGGCGTCGATCTGCTTGGGGTCGATGCGGGTGAACAGCGGCGTGTACGGCAGGATGGTGCGCGCCAGCAGCGGCGACTCGAGGTCGCCCCAGGCCAGCACCGGGGCGCCGAGGAACGCGGCCGCCTGCGCGCTGGTGCGCGGCAGGATCGGCGCCAGCGCGGCGGCCAGCACGCGGAACAGGTTCAGGCCCTGGGTGCAGACCGCCTGCAGCTCGGCCTCGCGCGCGGCGTCCTTGGCGATCACCCACGGCTTGACGTCGTCGATGTACTTGTTGGCCTCGTCCGCCAGCGCCATCACCTGGCGGATCGCGTTGGCCGGGTCGTTGCGCTCGTAGGCCTCGCGCACCGGCTCCAGCGCGGCCAGGAACCGGGCGTACTGGCCGGGGTCCGGCAGCGCCGCGGCCAGCTGGCCGCCGAAGCGCTTCTCGATGAATCCGGCGCAGCGGCTGGCCAGGTTCACGAACTTGCCGACCAGGTCGCTGTTCACGCGCGCGCTGAAATCGGCTAGGTTCAGGTCGAGGTCGTCCACCCCGCCCGAGGACTTGGCCGCGAAGTAGTAGCGCAGCGCCTCCGGGTCCAGCCCGGCATCGAGATAGGTGCGCGCCATGATGAAGGTGCCGCGCGACTTGCTCATCTTCGCGCCGTCCACCGTCAGGTAGCCGTTGACGTGCAGGCGGGTCGGCGCGCGCAGGCCGGCGCCGTGCAGCACTGCCGGCCAGAACAGACCGTGGAAATTGACGATGTCCTTGCCCAGGAAGTGGTGCAGTTCGGTGTCGGCCTCCGCCCCGGCGCGCACGAAGGCGTCGAAGTCGAGGCCGGCGCGCTGGCACAGGGTCTGGAAGCTGGACAGGTAGCCGATCGGCGCGTCCAGCCAGACGTAGAAGTACTTGCCGGGCTGGCCGGGGATGGCGAAGCCGAAGTAGGGCGCGTCGCGCGAGATGTCCCAGGCGCGCAGGCCGCCCTCGGCGTCCAGCCATTCCATCAGCTTGGCCTTGACCCCCCCGGCCGCCACGTCGCCGGCCAGCCACAGGCGCAGGAAGCCCTCGAACCGGGACAGCTCGAAGAAGAAGTGCTCGGATTCGCGCAGTTCCGGGGTGGCGCCGGAGACCGCCGATTTCGGGTCCTTGAGGTCGGTGGGCGCATAGGTGGCGCCGCAGACCTCGCAGTTGTCGCCGTACTGGTCGGGCGCACCGCAATTCGGGCAGATGCCCTTCACGTAGCGGTCGGGCAGGAACATGCCCTTGGCCGGGTCGTAGAACTGGGCGACGCTGCGGCGGCTGATGTGGCCGCCGGCCTCCAGCGCGGCATACAGCGCCTCGGTGAGCGCGCGGTTGGCCGGCGAATGGGTGGAGTCGTAGTGGTCGAAGGCGACCCCGAACGCGGCGAAGTCGCGCTCGTGCCCGGCCTGGATCGCGGCGATGAAGGCCTCCGGCGTGGTGCCCGCCTTTTCCGCCGCCAGCATGATCGGGGTGCCGTGGGTATCGTCGGCGCAGACGTAATGCACCGTGTCGCCGCGCATGCGCCGCGCCCGCACCCAGATGTCGGCCTGGATGTAGCCGACCAGATGGCCCAGGTGCAGCGGGCCGTTGGCATAGGGCAGGGCGTTGGTGACGAGCGCGGGGCGTGGCATGGGCATGGCGGTGCGGGAGGGAGCCGGATTATCGCATGCGCATCGCCGCACCCTGGAATGCGAAAACCCCGGCATGGCCGGGGTTTCGCTGCGGATACCGCCTCGCGCGGGCGCGTCAGTCCACGCGCACCCAGGTGGCGGTCTTGCAGAAGAACGCGACGCAGCCCTTCACTTCCAGCTTCTTGCCGCCGTCGATCAGCTTCACCGACTTGGCGGTGAACTTGCGGTCGTCGGACGGCTTGTAGCCGTTGCCGCCGCCCCAGCTGCCGTCGCCCTGCGGCTTCAGGTCCCACAGGGTGACGATGCCGACGTAGGGCTTGCCCTTGTACTGCCCGCTGCACTTGTCGCAATTGGCCGGCAGGCCCAG
>JBKBXH010000218.1:0-3173 GCA_046313655.1 Thermomonas sp.
CGCCGTGCCCGGCCGACATCACCTGCGGCGTCACCATCGCCAGCGGGATCAGCAGTAGGCCGCCGGTGGCCGGGCGCAGCCAGTGCGGCAGGCGGGTGCGGTCCACGCTGTATTCGATCAGGCCGACCAGGCGCATCACCGCCACCCCGACCAGCGCGCTGGCGATCCCGATCAGCGCATACAGCGCGTAGTCCTGGAACTCCAGCCCGATCCCGGCCGGCGCCGGCAGCATCGGCAGCTGCTCGCCCAGCGCCGCACGCACCGCCACCGCGCCCAGCACCGCCACCGCCACCGGCGCCAGCGCGGCCGGGGTGTAGGCGCCGATCACCACCTCGAACCCATAGAACGCGCCCGCAAGCGGGGCATCGAACGCCGCCGCGATCGCCGCCGCCGCGCCGGTGCCGACCAGGGTGCGGATGTCGGCGCGGCGCAGCCGCAGCACGCGCCCGAGCTGCGAGCCGGCGCCCGCGCCCATCTGCGCGTATGCCGCTTCCAGCCCCACCGAGGCACCGCTGCCGTTGGAGAGGATGGTCTGCGCGGACACGATCAGGTTGTCGCGCATCGACATGCGCCCGCCGTGCAGCGCGTTCGCCTCGACGGCGTCCACCAGCTGCCGGCGGCGCGCGCGCGCGAACAGGCTGATCAGCCCGATCACCAGCCCGAACAGCGGCAGCGCCAGCAGCAGCAGCGGGTCCACCCGCGGCAGCGCGCTGAGATGGGTGGCGTCGTCCGGCAGGCCGTACCACCAGGCCTGCAGCGCATGCGCCAGATGCTCCTGCAGCAGTGAAAGGCCGCCGGCCAGCAGGCCCACCAACAGCGCCAGCAGCAGGAACGCGCCGTCGCGGGTACGGAACACCTCGCGCACCAGCGAAGCCAGCGAGCGCACGCGCAGGCGCGCGGACAGCAGGTCGGTGTGGGGCGGCATGGAGGCGGCGAGGGCACCGGGAGGGTCGGAACCCGGACAGTCTAGGCCACCCGGCATGACGATGCTGGGCGCACGCTGGCCGCTGCCGGGGGCTGCGGCTACTGTAGGCGCATGTCGATCGCCGCCCTTGCCCCTGCCGGTTTCGCCGATGCGCTGGCGCAGCTGCCCGCGGACGCGCTGCCCGCGCCGCTGGCGCAGCTGTGGCTGGCACGCGCGCAGGCGGGGGCGCCGATGCGCGACCGCCCCGAGGTGCTGGTCGATACCCTCGCGATCCTGGCCATCCTCAACGCCGACCCCGAGGTGCTGGCCGCCGCGCTGCTGGATGCGCTGGTGGACGTGGAAGCGCTGGCCGCGGAGGCCGCGATCGCCCTGCCCGAGCGCCTGCGCGCGCTGCTGGAAGGCCAGCGCGCCGCCAGCCGGGTGTGGGCGCTGCACCGCGACCACGGCGGCGGCCGCAATCCCGAGGGCATGCGCCGGCTGCTGCTGGCGCTGGTGCGCGACCTGCGGGTGATCCCGATCGTGCTGGCACGCCAGCTCTCGCGCATGCGCGCGGCGTGGCGGCTGCCGGCCGCAGAGCAGCAGGCGCTGGCGGCGATGACCCGCGACATCCATGCCCCGCTGGCCAACCGGCTGGGCATCTGGCAGCTGAAGTGGGAGCTGGAGGACCTCGCGTTCCGCATCCTGCAGCCGGCCGACTACCTGCGCATCGCGCAGTCGCTGGACGACAGCCGCGCCGGGCGCGAGCGCTACATCGCCGCGGTGCTGGCGCAGCTGCGCGAGGCGCTGGCCGCGCAGGGCGTGCAGGCTGACGTGGCCGGGCGCCCGAAGCACATCTACAGCATCTGGAAGAAGATGCAGCGCAAGGGATTGCCGATCGAGGAGCTGTACGACCTGCGCGCGGTGCGCGTGCTGGTGGAGGACATCCCCGCCTGCTACGCGGTGCTGGGGCTGGTGCATGCGCTGTGGGTGCCGATCCCCAGCGAGTTCGACGACTACATCGCGCGGCCCAAGCCGAATGGCTATCGCTCGCTGCACACCGCGATGATCGGCCCCGAGGGCAAGACCCTGGAGGTGCAGATCCGCACCCGCGAGATGCACGCGCAGTCGGAACTCGGCGTGGCCGCGCATTGGCGCTACAAGGAAGGCGGCAGCGCCGGCGGGGCGGCGATGGACAAGCGCATCGCGTGGATGCGCAAGCTGCTGGAGCAGGCCGCCGAGGCCGCCGGTGAGGGCGATCCCAGCCCGTTGCAGGGGATCGACAGCGAGCTGGTCGAGGACCGGGTGTACGCGCTGACCCCGAAGGGCGAGGTGGTGGACCTGCCGCAGGGCGCCACCGTGCTCGACTTCGCCTACGCCATCCACAGCATGGTCGGGCACCGCTGCCGCGGCGCCAAGGTGGACGGGCGGATCGTGCCGCTGACCCACGTGCTCCGCACCGGCGAGCGGGTGGAGATCCTCACCGGCAAGGTGGCCGAGCCGCGGCGCGACTGGCTGCAGCCAAGCGCCGGCTTCCTCGCCAGCAGCCGCTCGCGCGAGAAGGTGCGGGCGTGGTTCAACAAGCTCGACCGCGCCCACAACCTGCGCGAGGGCCGCGAACTGCTGGACCGCGACTTGCGCCGGATGGGCCTGCTGCACGCCGACCTCGCCCCGGTGCTGGCCAAATTCAACCTGCACAGTGAGGACGACCTGCTGGTGGCGGTGGCGCTGGGCGATGTCGGTCCCGGCCAGGTCGGGCGCGCCCTGCTGGATATGGAGAAGGCCGCGCAGGAACCGCCTGCGCCGCCGGCGCCGCCGCTGCGTCCGGCCGCGCCCGCCGCCCCCGGCACCGGCGCGGTGACGGTGCAGGGCGTGGACAACCTGCTGGTGCAGGTGGCGCGCTGCTGCCAGCCGCTGCCGGGCGAGGCCATCGTCGGCTACCTCACCCGCGCGCGCGGCGTCAGCGTGCATCGCCCCGATTGCGCGGCCTTCCTGCGCCTGGCCGGCAAGGAGCCGGCGCGGGTGCTGCCGGTGGAATGGGGACGCGCGCAGGCGGCGCAGGAGGTGGCGCTGCGGATCGAGGCGGTGGACCGCAAGTGGCTGCTGAAGGACATCACCACCCTGCTGGCGCAGCTGGGCGTGAACGTGCTCGGCCTGCACACCGAACCGCTGCGCGCCGGCACGGCGCGCGTGCGCATCCGTCTGCAGGGTCTGATAGCCGTTTTCTATCAGCTTGGGCTGCTGCTTGCGCGGTTCGAATTGCTGCCGGGCG
>JBKBXH010000219.1:0-3173 GCA_046313655.1 Thermomonas sp.
GCTCACGGTCGCGCGGCGCAACGCCCCACGCCGGGGCCTCGGCCGGGTCGAGTTCCGCGAGGGCGACTGGCTGGTGCCGCTGGCGCAGGAGCGCTTCGACCTGATCGCCAGCAATCCGCCTTACATCGAACAAGACGATCCGCACCTGGCGCAGGGCGACCTGCGCTTCGAGCCGCCGGCCGCGCTGGCCTCCGGTGCCGACGGGCTGGACGCGATCCGGGTGATCGTGCGCGATGCCGGCCGCCATCTGCATCCGGGCGGCTGGCTGCTGCTGGAACACGGCTGGCGGCAGGGCGCGGCGGTGCGGGCCTTGCTGGAAGTCGCGGGCTTCACCGAGGTCGCGACCGAGCGCGATCTGGAGGGGCGCGACCGGGTGAGCCTGGGACGCTGGGCGCAGGCGGCATCGACACCGGCGTGAGGGCCGCGGCGGCCTGAGGTTTTGCGGGCGTGGCGCATCGGGCGCGTGCCGCCTGGCGCGCCCCGGAAGACCTGTCTCGCTAGAATCGACGCCTGCCCACACCCCGGAGTCTTGCCATGCGCAGCCTGTATCCCGAGATCGCGCCCTACCGCAGCGGCATGCTCGCGGTGGACGCGCGCCACACCCTGTACTGGGAGGAGTGCGGCAATCCCGACGGCAAGCCGGTGGTGATGCTGCACGGCGGTCCGGGCGGCGGCTGCAGCGCCAACATGCGCCGCTTCCACGACCCGGCGAAGTACCGGATCATGCTGTTCGACCAGCGCGGCGCCGGGCGCAGCACGCCGCATGCCGACCTCACCGACAACACCACCTGGGACCTGGTGGCGGACATCGAGGCGCTGCGCGAGCACCTCGGGATCGCGCGCTGGCAGGTGTTCGGTGGCAGCTGGGGTTCGACCCTGGCGCTGGCCTATGCCGAAACCCACCCGCAGCGCGTCACCGAGCTGGTGCTGCGCGGCATCTTCCTGCTGCGGCGCTGGGAGCTGGAATGGTTCTACCAGGAGGGCACCAGCCGCCTGTTCCCGGATGCGTGGAAGCATTTCCTCGCGCCGATCCCGGCGGTGGAGCGCTGCGACCTGATCGGCGCCTATTACCGGCGCCTGACCTCCGACGACGAGGGCGTGCGGCTGGCCGCGGCGCGCGCCTGGAGCATCTGGGAGGGCGGCACCAGCTACCTGCACGTCCCCGACGACTACGCCGACACCCACGGCGATCCCGCGTTCGCGCTGGCGTTTGCGCGGATCGAGAACCACTACTTCGTCAACGGCGGGTTCTTCGACGAGGAAGGCCAGCTGCTGCGCGACGCGCACCGGATCGCCGGCATCCCCGGGGTGATCGTGCATGGCCGCTACGACGTGGTCTGCCCGGTGCAGAACGCCTTCGACCTGCATGCAGCCTGGCCGGCCTCGGAGCTGCACGTCAGCCCCGCGTCCGGGCATTCCGCGTTCGAAGCCGAGAACGTGGACGCACTGGTGCGCGCCACCGACCGCTTCGCCGCCGGTTGAGGGCGTCGATCCTGCGCCCGTTGCCGGGCGCGGCGGCGTTCAGTCCGCCGGGCTGCCGTCCGGGTTGCGCTCGATCATCCACAGCCCGGCCCAGAGCTTGAGGTCCAGCTCGTAGCCTTGCGCATGCTTGCGCATCAGCCAGGCCGGGGCGTCCCGGCGCGGCACCGCGTGCACGGTGATGCGTTCGTCGTCGATGCCGCCGCCTTCGCCCACCCGCACCAGGTTGCGGGCGCGCACGAAGGCGATGCGTTCGTTGCTCATGCCCGAGCTGGTGGGGCCGGCCAGCAGCACGTCCAGCCGGCCCGGCGCCCAGCCGGTTTCCTCGATCAGCTCCTCGCGCGCGGCTTCCAGCAGGGTGGCGTGCGCGGGATCGTCGCCCACCAGCCCGGCGGGCATTTCGATCGTGCGCGCGCCCAGCGGGATGCGGTATTGCTCGACGAACAGCACCTCGTCGGCCGGGGTGACGGCGATGATGATCACCGCCATACCCTCGCCATGCACGCGTTCGCAGGACTCCCAATGGCCGATGCGCACCAGCCGCAGCCATTGGCCTTCGTGGAGGATCTCTCGGGTGTCGTCCATGCCCCGATGCTAGCGCAGGCCGATGACGGCCCGCGCGCGCGGCCTGCTCATGCAGGCAGGCCGGCCGCGGCGGCCAGCCGGCGGCGGGTGAGCGGGCCGAAGCCGACCCAGTCGGCCAGCGCGTCCAGTTCGGCGGGGTCGCCGCCCTGGCGGGTGAAGTCATGCGCCGGCAGCGGGGCGTCCAGCGCCACCGTGGTCAGCTGCCGCCACAGCAGGGCCTGCGGGCGCTGTTCGCGCAGGCGCGCGGCCAGCTGCGCCGCGCCGCGCAGGCGCAGGAACGGCACTTCGTCGATGCGCTCCAGCAGCGCATCCAGCGAACCGAAATGGGCCAGCAGCACCGCCGCCGACTTCGGCCCGATGCCGGTGACGCCGGGAATGTTGTCCACCGCGTCGCCGGTCAGCGCCAGGTAGTCGGCGATCTGGTGCGCGTGCACGCCGTGCCGCGCCTTCACCCCGTCCGCGCCCCAGCGCTGGCCCTTGGCGAAGTCGTACTGCTCGTCGCCCGGGTGCAGCAGCTGCGAGAGGTCCTTGTCGGCGGACACGATCACGCTGCGGAAGCCGCGGCCGCGCGCGCGGTGGGCGGCACTGCCGATCAGGTCGTCGGCCTCGTAATCGGTATGCGCCAGGGTTTCCAGCCCCAGCGCCTGGCACAGCGACTTGCACCAGGCGAACTGCCGGCGAAGCTCCGGCGGGGCCGGCTCGCGGTTGGCCTTGTAGGCTGGATACAGGGCGTTGCGGAAGCACGAATCCAGCGCCTCGTCGAACGCGATCGCGATGTGCGCCGGGCGCTCGCGTTCCAGCAGTTCCAGCAGGAAGCGGGCGAAGCCGTGCACCGCGTTGGTCGGCCAGCCGTCGGCGTCGTGGAACTCGTCCGGCAGCGAATGCCAGGCGCGGAACACGTACAGCGAGGCATCGACGAGGTGGAGGGTGGGTGCGCTCATCCGGCGATTGTAGGCGGCGGGCGGCGCCCGGCTCAGGGGCGCCAGTCCGCCAGCAGCGCGGCCGGGTCGGGGCGCTCGCGCTCGGGCGCGGCGACCTGCGGGGTGCCGATGGCAATCGTCCCGGCCAGCTCCTCGTCCGTAGCCAGCCCCAGCGTGCCTTCCAGGAAC
>JBKBXH010000220.1:0-3167 GCA_046313655.1 Thermomonas sp.
CGCCTGGGCCATCGCCACCGCGCCGAGCCGTGCACGCCGCAGCAGGACCCGCGCGGCCGCCAGTGGTGGTGGATCGGCGCCGCCGGCGACGAGCAGGACGCCGGCCCCGGCACCGACTTCCACGCGGTGCGCAGCGGCCATATCGCGATTACCCCGATCCACGTGGACCTCACCCGCTACCAGGCGCTGGAGCAGGTGGCCGGCTGGGTGGGCGGGTTGGCCGCGGCGCTGGAGGCGCGGCCGTGATCGCGCGCCTGCGCCTGCAGCCGGCCGACGTCGGCATGGGCCTGACCGGGCAGCGTGTGCGCGACCGCCTGATCGAGGACCTGCGCGCCGGCGGGATCGCCGACGAGCGCGTGCTGAACGCCATCCGCACCGTGCCGCGCCACCAGTTCGTGGACGAGGCGCTGGCCAGCCGCGCCTACGAGAACAACGCGCTGCCGATCGGGCATGGGCAGACCATCTCGCAGCCCTACGTGGTGGCGAAGATGACCGAGGCCCTGCTGCGCGACGGCAGCCCGCAGCGGGTGCTGGAAGTCGGCACCGGCTCCGGCTACCAGGCCGCGGTGCTGGCCGCGCTGGGGCTGGACGTGTTCACGGTGGAGCGCATCGGCGACCTGCTGCGCACCGCGCGCAAGCGTTTCCGCGCGCTCGGCCTGCAGGTGCGCAGCAAGCACGACGATGGCCGCATCGGCTGGCCGGAGCAGGCCCCGTTCGACGCCATCATCGTCACCGCCGCCGGCCCCGCGCTGGTGGATGCGCTGCTGGAGCAGCTGGCCCCCGGCGGCGTGCTGGTGGCCCCGGTCGGCGCGACCGGCGCGCAGACCCTGCTGCGCCTGCGCAAGGAGGCCGATGGTGCAATCACGCGCGAGGAACTGGGCGCGGTGGTATTCGTTCCGCTGCTGTCGGGGATGATCGACTGATGCGCCTGTTCGGTCCGTTGTACCAGCGTGCGCTGGCCTGGTCCCGGCATCCGAAGGCCCCCACGCTGCTGGGCGGGCTCAGCTTCGTCGAGGCCATCGTGTTCCCGGTGATGCCCGAGGTGATGCTGGCGCCGATGTGCCTGGCGCAGCCGCGGCATGCGTTCCGCTTCGCCGGGATCAGCCTGCTGGGCTCGCTGCTGGGCGCGGTGGTCGGCTACCTGCTGGGCCATTACGCCTACGAACTGGTGAAGCCGGCGCTGTCCACCCTGGGCTGGCTGGAGCGGATCGATGCTCAGGTGGAGGACCTGCGCGCGATCGTCGCGCATTCGCCGTGGCAAGCGTTCTGGCTGCTGGTGCTGGCCGGGTTCACCCCGATCCCGCTGAAGATCTTCACCTGGGCCAGCGGCGTGGTCGGCGTGCCGCTGCTGCCGTTCCTGGCCGCGATGCTGGTCGGGCGCGGCAAGCGCGTGTACCTGCTGGCGCTGGTGATCCGGCTCGGCGGCGAGCGCGCCGAGCGCGCGCTGCACCGCTGGATCGAACACATCGGCTGGGCGGCGCTGTTGCTGCTGGCGGCGCTGGCCGGGTGGTTGCTGCTGCGCGGGCATGCGGCATGATGGCGGGCATGATCCTGCTGCGAATCCCCGCGCTGCTGCTGGTGGCCGCGCTTGCCGGCACCGGTTGCAGCCATACCCGGGTGGTGAAGCCGCCGCGCGATGCCGCCCCCGGCAGGACGGTCGGTGCGCCCGTGCCGGCGGTGCAGGCCTCGCAGCCCAAGTACGGCGCGACGGTAGTGGTCCAGCGCGGGCAGACGGTGTACCGGATCGCCACCGAGAACGGCATCACCCCGCTGGACCTGGCGCTATGGAACGACATCGCGCCGCCTTACACGATTTATCCCGGGCAGCGCCTGCGCCTGTATCCGCGCGATGGCAGCGTGGCGTCCGGCCCGGCGCCCGCGCCATCCACCAGCACGCGTCCGCCGCCTGCGTCCGTGCCTGTTCCCGCGCCCGCGCCCTCTCCTGCGCCGGCGCCGGTCGCCAGCAGCCTGGCTTGGCAGTGGCCGGCGCAGGGCAGCGTGGTCGGCACCTATGCCGCGGGCGATCCCACCCGCCAGGGTGTGGACATCGCCGGCAATGCCGGCCAGCCGGTGCGGGCCGCCGCCGATGGCGTGGTGGTGTACTCCGGTTCCGGGCTGGTGGGCTACGGCGAGCTGATCATCGTCAAGCACAACGACCAGTGGCTGTCGGCCTACGGCCACAACCGCGCGCGCCTGGTCAACGAGGGCGCGCTGGTCAAGGCCGGCCAGCAAATCGCGGAAATGGGCCGCAGCGGCGCCACCCGCGACATGCTGCACTTCGAGATCCGCTACAACGGCAAGCCGGTCGATCCGCTGCAGTACCTGCCCAGGCGTTGAGGGCCGCATGCGCCGCGGTGGCGGCGGATCCCCGGCCCGATGCGAATACGCATCGGGCGCGCGCAGGCGTGCAGTCCTGCGGGCTGCCGGCAAGCCTGCTTGCCCACTACAACGGCAAGCCGGTCGATCCGCTGCAGTACCTGCCCAGGCGTTGAGTCGCGGTACCCACCGTCACGATCGGTCGCGGTAGGCGGGGCCGGACGGCACGAGGCCCGCATGCGCGGGCCTCGGGATCAGGGCATCTGGTCGTGGCGCTGATGCGGGCCCTAGCGCATGCGCTCAGCGCACCGACTTCAGGGTCAGCTCCAGCTCGTCCTGGCCGTTCTTGCGCTGCAGGATGCGGGCGGGGGTCGGCAGGCCGTCCACCACCCACACCAGCACCTGCTTGTCGTCGCTGGTGCGCGCGACCTTGGTGGCGGTGCGCGCCTGCCCGGCGACGGTGACGGTGTCCTTGCCGAGGTTCTGGTAGGTCTGCACGTGCGCGGTGCCGTTGTCCACCACCCGGTAGCTCAGCGGCTTGCCGGCGGCCACGTCGCGCACGATCGCCAGGTTCACCAGCATGCCGTCGAGGTCGCCGTCCTGCAGCTTGATCGGCCCCACGCGGTCGGGCTTCACGTCGCCGCTCCAGCGCGCCTCGCGCTGGGCCCAGTCGTAGCGGGCGTCCTTCTGCGACTTCTTGAACAGCAGCTGCGCGGTGTCGCTGCCGGACAGCGGGCGCAGGCCGCCGCCGGCCGCGTCGAACACGGTCGCCTGGCGCGCCGACAGCTCGCCGGTCACGAGCGGGCGGTTCTTCGTGCGGTTCATCAGTCGGTCGATGTCGCGGTCGATGA
>JBKBXH010000221.1:0-3156 GCA_046313655.1 Thermomonas sp.
CGCGGGCGGCGAAGAAATCCAGGATCTGGTCGCGGTCGCCGTCGGCCAGCACCATGCCGGTCAGCACCAGGAACCAGTCGTCCCGGGCGTCCAGCAGGCGCGCGGCATCGGCCAGGGTGGCCGCCACCTCCACCGGCAGCTCCACCTGCTGCTCGATCGCCGCGCGCAGCATCGAGGTGTAGGCCCGGGAGTTCTCCACCACCAGTACGCGCTGGGGCAGGGGCTGGTGCGCGTGCCCGGCAGGCGGCAGGGCGGTGGCGGTCGGCATCAACGGTGGTTCCGGGCTGGGTGGCGGCAGGGCATGGTGGTGGATGGGGGATGCGGGTTTTTACCACGAAGGGCGGCCATGATCGCGCCCGCCGGCGGGCATGAACGAAGTTTCATGCCGTGGTCATTGCGGCGCAGCGTGCGCAGGCGCAGGCTGCAATCGCCCGTTCGGGCGCCACCACTCGGGAGAGTCCGCATGAATACCGTACTGCCGTCCGTCGCGCTGGCCGCCACCCTGCTGTTCGCTTCCAGTGCCTTCGCCATGGCCCAGGCCGGGGCCACCGCCGCCAAGCCTGCCGCGGCACCCGCCAAGGGCACACAAGGTGATGTGCATCCCGCCAACCGCTGCCGCGACGGCAAGGGCAAGTTCATCAAGTGCGAGGCCGCCAAGCCCGCCAAGCAGGCCTGCCGCGACGACACGGGCAAGTTCACCAAGTGCCCGGCGGCCCCGGCGGCCGCGGCGGCGAAGAAGTAGGGCGCCGCAGGTGCTGCGCTGGGCGTCGCGGCAGGCCCGTGGCGCTCAGCCCGGCGGCAGGCTGCGGCAGCCCAGCGCGCGCAGCAGGCCGTGCAGGACCGGGGCCTGCATCAGCCAGGGCGCGGCCACGGTGAGCAGGCCGGAGGCCACCACCAGCGCGGCGGCGGCGTTGCGCAACGGGCCGCGCTGCAGGCGCTGGCCGATGCGCGCGCCGGCCCAGGTCAGCGGCACCATCACCGGCAGGGTGCCAAGCCCGAAGGCCGCCATCGTCAGCGCGCCTTGCACGGCGCTGGCGCTGAGCCAGGCGGCGGCCAGCAGGGTGGTGGAGAGGCCGCACGGCATCCAGCCCCAGAGCGCGCCCAGCAGCAGGCGCTTGCCGGCGGTGTCGGCCGGCAGCAACCGCCGCTGCAGGGGACGCAACGCCTGCCACAGGCGGCTGCCGGGCCCGCCGGAGAAACGCGGCAGGCGGCCGCGGCGATCCAGCATGCGCAGTCCGGCCACGATCAGCACCAGGCCGACCAGCGCGCGCATCGCGATGCCCAGCTGCGGCATGCGGGCGGCCCCGAGCAGGCCGCCGCCGAGGCCGCCCACCAGCGCCCCGGCCAGCACGTAGCCGGCCACCCGCCCCAGGTTCGGCTGCAGTGCCGCGACCGCGCCGCGGGCGTGCATGGAGAATCCAGTGGCGATGCCGCCGCACATCGCCGCGCAGTGCGCGCCGCCCAGCAGGCCGGCCAGCAGCGCCGGCACCAGCACCAGCAGGTCAACCGGCATCGCCGGGGCCGTCGTGGGGGGCGGCGTCGGCGTGCCCGTCGGGCGCATGGCGGGCAGGCGCGTGGCTGTCGGGGGGCACCGGCGGCGCGTCGCGCAGGATGTCCAGCGCCGGGGTATCGAGATCCTCGAACTGCCCATGGCGCACCGCCCACACGAACACCAGCGCGGCGATGCCGAGCATCACCAGGCTGATCGGGATCAGGAACAGCAGGATGGTCATGGCGGGAGGGTCATGGCGAGGGCACCCGCACCAGGCGCAGCGCGTTGGCGGTGACGATGAGCGAGGATAGCGCCATCCCCAGCGCGGCCAGCCACGGCGTCACCATGCCGGCGGCGGCCAGTGGCAGCGCCAGCAGGTTGTAGCCCACCGCCCAGGCCAGGTTCTGGCGCACGATGCGGCGCGTGCGGCGGGCGATCGCGATCGCCGTCGGCACCGCCTGCAGCGAGGCCGCGGACAGCACCAGGTCGGCCGCGCGCTGCGCCAGCGCGGCGCCGTCGCCGATCGCCAGCGAGACATCCGCGCCCGCCAGCACCGGGGCGTCGTTGAGGCCGTCGCCGACCATCGCCACCACCCGGCCCGTTTCCTGCAGCGCGCGCACCCGCGCCAGCTTGTCCTGCGGCGACTGCCGCGCGTGCGCATCCGCGTCCGCGATGCCCACCGCCTGCGCGAAACGTGCCACCGTCGCGCTGGCATCGCCGCTGGCCAGGTGCAGCGACAGCCCCTGCGCGCGCAGCCGTGCGACCGCCGCCGCGGCGTCCGCGCGCAGGCCCTCGGCCAGCCGGAAGCGCGCGCGTGCACCGTCGGTGCTGCCCAGCCAGACCGCGCCGTCGTCCGTGCCGCCGGTGGCGAACGGCGCATTCCCGATCCGCCAGGTGCGGCCGTCGATCTCGCCTTCCACCCCTTGCCCGGGCAGCGCGCGCACGCTGCGCGGCCGGGCCGTGGTGGGCATGCCGGCAAAGGCGGCCGCCAGCGGATGCCGGCTGTCGCGTTCCAGCGCGGCGGCCACTTGCAGCGCAGCATCCGCGTCGATGGCGGTGCAGGCATCGATGCCCTGCAGCTGCGGCTTGCCATCGCCCAGCGTCCCGGTCTTGTCGAACACGACGTCGGTGGCCTGCGCCAGCCGTTCCAGTGCCTCCGGGCGCACCGCCAGCACGCCGATCTTCGCCAGCGCCCCGTGTGCGGCGGCCAGCGCGGCCGGGACCGCCAGCGACAGCGCGCAGGGGCAGCTGATCACCAGCAGGGCGAGGGTCACCTCGAAGGCGCGCGCCGGATCGTGCGCGCGCCACCACAGGTACACCGCGGCGGCGGCCAGCAGCAGCCCGGCTACGAACCCGCCGGCGATGCGCTCGGCGCCGCGCGCCAGCGCCGGGCGATGCGCCTGCGCGGTTTCCACCAGCCGCGCCAGTTCGGCCAGGCGGGTGTCCGCGCCGACCCGGGTGACCCGGATCCGGGCCGGATGCTCGCGGCAGGCGGTGCCGGCGTACACCGCATCGCCCGCCTGCCTGGCCACCGGGGTCGCCTCGCCGGTGAGCAGCGATTCCTCGAATCGCGCGCGGCCTTCCAGCAGCACGCCGTCGGCCGGTACCGGCTCGCCCACCGCCACCCGCACCACGTCGCCCACTTCCAGCGCCTCCAGCGGGAC
>JBKBXH010000222.1:0-3153 GCA_046313655.1 Thermomonas sp.
CGGTGTACGAGCCGATCCCCAACCTCGGGGTGTCCAATACCGTGCGCGGCGCGATGGCGGGCTGGGCCAAGACGCTCTCGCGCGAGCTCGGCGGCGACGGCATCACCGTGAACAACGTGCTGCCGGGCTATACCCGCACGCGCCGGCTGGAGCAGATCCTGGCCGAGCGCAGCGCCGCCACTGGCAGGACCGAGGACGACGTGGCGCAGGCGATGCTGGCCAGCGTTCCCGCCGGGCGCTTCGCCGAGGCACACGAACCAGCGGGCCTGATCGCCTTCCTGTGCAGCCCCGCCGCCGCCTACATCAACGGCCAGTCGATCGCGGTGGATGGCGGCCGCATGCAGTCGATCTGAGCGCATGCCCGAAGGCCCCGAGATCCGCCGCGCCGCCGACCGCCTGGCCGCCGCCGTGGCCGGGCAGCCGCTGCTGCGCGCGCAGTTCGCGTTCCCGGCGCTGAAACGCTTCGAGCGCCTGCTGCCGGGCAGCCGCATCCTCTCGATCACGCCGCGCGGCAAGGCGCTGCTGACCGCATTCGACAACGGCTGGACGCTGTACACGCACAACCAGCTCTATGGCGTGTGGCAGGTCGTGCGGCCGGGGGAACGCCCCGCCACCGCGCGCAGCCTGCGGGTCGCGCTGGACACCGCACGCGCCGCGATCCTGCTCTACTCCGCCTCCGACGTCGAACTCTGGCACAGCGACGCGATCGAAACGCACCCGTTCCTACGGCGGCTCGGCCCGGACGTGCTGGAGGCGACGCTGGATGCCGCCACTGTGGCCGCGCGCCTGCAGTCGCCCGCGTTCCGCGGCCGCGCGCTGGGCGCGCTGCTGCTGGATCAGGGTTTCCTGGCCGGCATGGGCAACTACCTGCGCGCGGAGGTCCTGTTCGACGCAGGCCTGCATCCCGGCCTGCGCCCGCGCGATCTCGACCCGGCGCAGACCGCGCGGCTGGCCGAGGCCCTGCTGGGGATCCCGCGCCGGAGCTACGCCACCCGCGGCATCGAACCCACCCGCCGCATGCGCGCCGACTACCTCGCGCGCGAAGGCGAGGCCTTCCGTTTCCGCGTGTTCCAGCGCGAAGGCGAGCCCTGCGAGCGCTGCGGCACGCCGATCGCGCGCATCGCCAGCCAGTCGCGGCCGCTGTTCCTGTGCCCGCGCTGCCAGCCCCGCCGCTGGTAAGCTTGGCGGATGCCACGCTTCGGACACGTGATCGGCGCCGCCTGCGGCGAAGCGACCAGTACGCGCTGGATGCCGGTATTCGATCCCGCCCATGCGCACCCGTATGCGGACGTGGCCGCCGGCGACGCCGCCAGCGTCGAGGCCGCGGTGGCCGCCGCCTCCGCCGCCGCGCCCGGCTGGGCCGCACTGCGCAACAGCGAACGCGCGCGCCATCTGGAACGGCTGGCGGACGCGCTGGAAGCGCGGCTGGATGCCTTCGCCCGCGCCGAGGCGATCGACGCCGGCAAGCCGCTGGCGCTGGCGCGCGAGGTCGAGATCCCGCGCGCCGTCTCCAACCTGCGCTTCTTCGCGCACGCCGCCACCCAGTTCGCCAGCGAGTCGCACCACGGCGAAGCCGGCCTCAACTACACCCTGCGCCTGCCGCTGGGCGTGGTGGGCTGCATCAGCCCGTGGAACCTGCCGCTGTACCTGTTCACCTGGAAGATCGCGCCGGCGCTGGCCGCCGGCAATGCGGTGGTCGCCAAGCCCTCCGAGATCACCCCCGCCACCGCGACGCTGCTGGGCGAACTGGCGCTGGAAACCGGCCTACCGCCGGGCGTGCTCAACATCGTCCACGGCCTCGGCGCGGACGTGGGCGAGTCGCTGGTGGCGCACCCGCAGGTGAAGGCGGTCTCGTTCACCGGCAGCACCGCGGTGGGCCGCCGCATCGCCGGCATCGCCGGGCCGCAGCTGAAGAAGGTGTCGCTGGAACTGGGCGGCAAGAACGCAACGCTGGTGTTCGCCGACAGCAACTGGCGCGCGCAGCTCGACACCCTGGTGCGCAGCGCGTTCCAGAACAGCGGGCAGATCTGCCTGTGCGGCTCGCGGCTGCTCATCGAGCGTGCGATCTACCCCGAGTTCCGCGACGCCTTCGTCGCCCGCGCCCGTGCGCTGCGCATCGGCGGCCCGCTGGAGGACGGCGCGCAGCTGGGGCCGATGGTGTCGCAGGCGCATTTCGACAAAGTGATGGCAGCGATCGCACGCGCGCGCGCCGAGGGCGGCCGCGTGCTGTGCGGCGGCGAGGCGGTGGAGCGCGCCGGCTGGTTCATCGCGCCGACCGTCATCGAAGGCCTGGGGCCGGACTGCGCCACCAACCGCGAGGAAATCTTCGGCCCGGTGGCCACGCTGCAAGCCTTCGATTCGGACGACGAGGCGCTGACGCTGGCCAACGCCTGCGACTACGGCCTGTCCGCCAGCGTGTGGACGCGCGACCTGGCCCGCGCCCACTGCTTCGGAGCGCGCCTGCAGGTGGGCATCGTGTGGATCAACAGCTGGCTGATGCGCGACCTGCGCACGCCGTTCGGCGGCAGCCATGCCTCCGGCCTCGGCCGCGAAGGCGGGCTGGAGGCCATGCGGTTCTTCACCGAACCGCGCAACGTGGGCATCGCCCTGACTTCCCTTCCCTGAGCCGCCTATCCCGATGAAGAACCAACTCGACACCCTGCTGGGCAACAACCGCGAATGGGCCGCGCGCGTGACGCGCGAGGACCCCACCTTCTTCGACCGCCTGTCGCGCCAGCAGACGCCCGAATACCTGTGGATCGGCTGCTCCGACTCGCGGGTGCCGGCCAACCAGGTGGTGGACCTGCTGCCGGGCGAGGTGTTCGTCCATCGCAACATCGCCAACGTGGTCGTGCATACCGACCTCAACTGTCTGTCGGTGCTGCAGTTCTCGGTGGACGTGCTGAAGGTGAAGCACGTGCTGGTGGTGGGCCACTACGGCTGCGGCGGCGTGGGCGCCGCGCTGCACGGCACCCGGCTGGGGCTGGCCGACAACTGGATCCGCCACGTCGGCGACGTGGCCCTGAAGCATGCCGCGCTGCCGGACGGCCTGCCCGCGGAGGAGCGCCACGACGCGCTGTGCGAGCTGAACGCGATCGAGCAGGCGGTGAACGTGTGCCAGACCACGGTGATCGCCGATGCCTGGGCGCGCGG
>JBKBXH010000223.1:0-3149 GCA_046313655.1 Thermomonas sp.
GACACCGACTGGTAGGTGGCCACGTTGATGCGCTCGATGCCGTACGCCTTGTGGATCGGCGCCAGCACCGGCATCAGCTGCATGGTGGAGCAGTTGGGGTTGGCGATGATGCCGCGCGGGCGATGGCGCGCCGCCTCCGGGTTCACCTCGCTGACCACCAGCGGCACGTCGTCGTCGTAGCGGAAGGTAGAGGAATTGTCGATCACCACCGCGCCGGCGGCGGCGAACTTCGGCGCGTATTCCTTGGAGATGGCGCCGCCCGCGGAGAACAGCGCGATGTCGATCGAGGCCGGGTCGAACGTGGCCAGGTCCTGCACCACCAGCTCGTCGTCGCCGAACGCGAGCTGGGTGCCGGCCGAGCGCTCGCTGGCCAGCGCCACCACCTCGCTGGCCGGGAACTCGCGCTCCGCCAGGATCGACAGCATCACCTCGCCCACCGCGCCGGTCGCGCCGACCACGGCCACCTTGTACTGCTTGCTCATCGTTGCTTGCCTCTGGAATCTGGATGCGGCGCCGCGTGGCGCCTGCGGGGAATGGATCGACCTCATGTCCCGCTGCGGCGCGCTGCTGCCCGTGGGGGCGAAGCCGGCGGCGCGCCGCTATCGTTTTGCGTCGGACATGGCGGGCGCGCCCGCGATGCGCGGCTGCACCTCGCCCACGTCGCCGCACTGCGCGCGGTGGCGCAGCGCCTGGTCCATCAGCACCAGCGCCAGCATCGCCTCGCAGATCGGGGTCGCGCGGATGCCCACGCAGGGGTCGTGGCGGCCGGTGGTGACCACATCGACCACGTTGCCGTCCACGCCCAGCCCCTGCACCGGCAGGCGCAGGCTGGAGGTGGGCTTGAACGCCACCGATACCGACACCTGCTGCCCGGTGGAAATGCCGCCGAGGATGCCGCCGGCGTGGTTGGACAGGAAGCCGTCCGGCGTCATCACGTCGCGGTGGTGGCTGCCCTTCTGCGCCACGCAGGCGAAGCCGTCGCCGATCTCCACGCCCTTGACCGCGTTGATCGACATCATCGCCGCTGCCAGTTCGCCGTCGAGCTTGCCGTAGATCGGCTCGCCCCAACCCGGCGGCACGCCGTCGGCCACCACCAGAATCTTCGCGCCCACCGAATCGCCGGACTTGCGCAGCGCGTCCATGTAGGCCTCGAGCTCCGCCACCTGCTCCGCGCAGGGCCAGAAGAACGGGTTGCCCTCGACCGCGTCCCAGTCGTGCGCACGCGGAACGACATCCCCGATCTGGACCATGCAGCCGCGCACGCTGACGCCGCGCTGCGCCAGCCACTTCTTGGCGATGACAGCGGCGGCCACGCGCATCGTCGTCTCGCGCGCACTGGAACGCCCGCCGCCGCGCGGATCGCGGATGCCGTACTTCTGCCAGTAGGTGTAATCGGCATGGCCAGGGCGGAACTGCGTGGCGATCTTCGCATAGTCCTTGCTGCGCGCATCCACGTTGCGGATCAGCAGCGCGATCGGCGTGCCGGTGGTGATGCCCTCATACACGCCGGACAGGATTTCGACCTCGTCCGCCTCATGCCGCGCCGAGGTATGGCGGGTCTTGCCGGTGGCGCGCCGCGCAAGATCCTGCGCAAAATCCGCAGGCTGGATCGCGATCCCCGGCGGGCAGCCATCGATCACGCAGCCGATCGCCGGCCCGTGCGATTCGCCGAAGGTGGTGACGCGCAGCAGGTGGCCGAAGGTGTTCATGTGAAGCGTCCGAAGCCCAAGAATCCTGACAACTCGATCATTTGCATTGCAAGGGCACCAAGGATGCCAATCCCGAGGCGTGCCCTCTGCCGTCATTCCCTCGCAGGCGGGAATCCAGTCTCTGAAACCTTCGCCATCCGTACAACAGCAATTCTCGCTACCACCCGTCGCAGGCTTTTGCCGTCATTCCCGCGCAGGCGGGAATCGCTCCTGGTCCATGTTGCCCGTTGATGCCTCATCCTGCCTCAGGATCGCGGGCCAAAGATCCCGCCACTCCGGGTTTGCTTCTTCCACCAGCCGCAGCTTCCACCCCCTGTTCCAGCGCTTCAGGCGCTTTTCACGCTGGATCGCCGCTTCTATCGAATCTTGCAGCTCATACCAAACCAGGATGTCGATGCCGTATCGCTTGGTGAATCCATCCGCAGCATGTTCGCGGTGCTGCCAGACCCTTGCAATCAAATTGCTGGTGACCCCGACATACAGCGTCCCGCGCCTCCCCGTGGCAAGCATGTAGACGGCGGGCTGCTTCACCGGGAGCAGGCACTCACTTCGAAGGCAAGAGCGATTCCCGCCTGCGCGGGAATGACGAGCTAAGCACAGCACTTCGATTACGCCATTCCCGCCTGAACGGGAATGGTGACCTGAAGGACTGCGCCCCCATCGACCTCATAGGGCCACCTCAGAACAATCCGGCCGGCGGCGCCCCCGCCTCGCGGGCATCCGCCAGTCGGGCGATGCTGGCGTGGTGCTCGATCAGGTCGGCGCACTCGGCCACGAAGATGCCCATCTGGCCGACCTTGAACTCCACCCAGGCCAGCGGCAGTTCCGGCAGCAGCTTGACCAGCGCGCGCTCGGATTCGCCCACTTCGCAGATCAGCAGGCCGTCCTCGCTGAGGTGCAGGGGGGCGTCGCGCAGGATGCGCAAGGCGAGGTCCAGACCATCGTCGCCGGCGCGCAGGCCCAGCTCGGGCTCGTGCGCGTATTCGCGCGGAAGGGCGTCGGTTTCGGCGTTGGTGACGTACGGGGGGTTGGTGACGATCAGGTCGTAGCGCTCGCCCTGCAGCGCGCAGAACAGGTCGGATTTCAGCAGGCGCACGTTCTCCACGTGCAGGCGCGCCTCGTTCTCGCGCGCCAGCGCCAGCGCGTCGTCGCTGATGTCCACGCCGTCCACGTGCCAGTCCGGGTTGTAGTGCGCCATCGCGATCGCGATACAGCCGGAGCCGGTGCACAGGTCCAGCGCGCGGCGCACCTCGCGGTCGCCCAGCCAGGGCTGGAAGCCGGCCTCGATCAGCTCCGCGATCGGCGAGCGCGGCACCAGCGCACGCGGATCGGACTTGAAGCTCAAGCCCGCGAACCACGCCTCGCCGGTGAGGTAGCAGGCGGGGATGCGCTCCTCGATGCGGCGCAGGAACAGCGCCAGCACGACCAGGCTCGCGAAGA
>JBKBXH010000224.1:0-3146 GCA_046313655.1 Thermomonas sp.
GTACGGGTGGCGCTGCATGTCGCGCAGCAGGACCTGCTCGACCTTGCCGTCGATGTCCAGGTTCAGGATCGACGAGTAGAACCACTCGTGGTGGCTGGCGAGCCAGATCTGCTCGTGCTCGATCTGGATGGCCTGCGGGGCGGACTTGCCGCCGTAGACGATGGCCGGCAGCTGGGCCGCACGACGCAGGCGGCGGCTCGCACCCTTCCCCTCGACGTTGCGGCTGGTGGCCTTGATGGTGTGTTCGGACATGGGATGACTCACTTCTCGTTGCGATGAAGCCGCCTCGCGGCAGCGAAGACACTCACCCGCGACCAGGTGAGTGGGGTGCACCGCCGGCGGGCCGGCGGCGCGGATGGGATCAATCCACGTACAGCGAGCTGACCGACTCGCCGAAGGCCATCCGGCGGATGGTCTCGGCCAGCAGTTCGGCCACGCTCAGCTGGCGGATCCTGGCGCAGGCCTTGGCGGCCGGCGACAGCGCGATGGTGTCGGTGACGACCAGCTCGTCCAGCGACGAACGGTTGATGTTGTCCAGCGCCGCGCCCGACAGCACCGGGTGCACGCAGTAGGCGACCACCTTGCGCGCGCCGCGTTCCTTGAGCGCGTTGGCGGCGGCGCACAGGGTGCCGGCGGTGTCCACGATGTCGTCCACCAGCACGCAGGTCTTGCCCTCGACGTCGCCGATGATGTTCATCACCGTGGCGACATTGGCGCGCGGACGGCGCTTGTCGATGATGGCCAGCTCGGCGTCGTCCAGGCGCTTGGCGATCGCGCGCGCGCGCACCACGCCGCCGACATCGGGCGACACCACGATCACGTTGTCGGTGCCGTGCACCCGCCAGATGTCCGCCAGCAGCAGCGGCGAGGCGTACACGTTGTCTACCGGGATGTCGAAGAAGCCCTGGATCTGGTCGGCGTGCAGGTCCACCGTCAGCACCCGGTCGGCATCCACCGCGCCGAACATCTTGGCCGCCACCTTGGCGGTGATCGGCACCCGCGCCGAGCGCGGGCGGCGGTCCTGGCGAGCGTAGCCGAAGTACGGCACCACCGCGGTGACGCTGGCCGCCGATGCGCGCTTGAGCGCGTCGATCAGCACCAGTAGCTCCATGAAGTTCTCGGCGGTCGGCGCGTTGGTGGGCTGGATGACGAACACCTCCTGCCCGCGCACGCTCTCCTCGATCTCGACCTGCACCTCGCCGTCGGAGAAGCGGCTCACCAGCGCCTTGCCGGGGCGCACCCCGAGCTCGCGGCACACCGCGTTCGCCAACGGCTTGTTGGCGTTGCCCGAGAAGACCAGCAAGTTGGGATTGTCCTGCATGGCGATGACCGCGTTGGGGGGCGATGGAGGGTGGGCAGGGCGGAACCGGGGACTGCAGGGACAGGCTGGCAGGGGCGGAAGGATTCGAACCTACGTATGCCGGGATCAAAACCCGGTGCCTTAACCACTTGGCGACGCCCCTGTTGGATGACGCTCCACCGCGTCCAGCAGTGGCGACCGTTCCGCGCCGCGCGCCAGCCAGGCCGACAAGCCCGGCGGCAGCGCCGCCAGTGCCGCTTCGGCGGAACCGCGGTCCGCGAATTCCACGAAACAGCCGCTGCCGGAGCCGGTCAACCGCGGCAGCCCGACCCGCGCCAGCGCGGAGAACACCGCCTCGACGGCAGGCTCGCGGCGGCGCAGAACCGGCTCGAACGCGTTCCCGCGCACGTTCCCGGAAAGGAAGCCCGGTATTGTCGCGGGCGCGGCATCCTTCGTCAAATCAGGGGATTGGAACAGCGCCGCGGTGGAGGCGTGCACACCGGGGTCAGCCAGCAGGTACCAGGCCGGGGGCAGCGCGATCGCCACCAGTTCCTCGCCGACCCCGGTGGCCCAGGCGTTGCGCCCGCGCACGAACACCGGCACGTCCGCGCCCAGCCGCAGGCCAAGCGCGGCCAGCCGGTCCTCGCCCAGGTGCAGGCCCCAGAGCCGGTCCAGCGCCACCAGCACGCTGGCGGCATCGGACGAGCCGCCGCCAAAGCCGCCGCCCATCGGAATGCGCTTTTCGATGCCGATTTCCACACCTTGCGCGCAACTCGCCTCTTTTTTCAGCAGACTTGCAGCGCGCAGCAGGAGGTCGTGGGCCGCCGCGACGCCGGGCACGCCGACCCCGGCGCGCAGGATGCGGCCATCCGCGCGCGGGCGCAGGAAGACGGTATCGCCCCAGTCGAGCAGGCGGAACACGGTCTGCAGCGCGTGGTAGCCGTCGGGGCGGCGGCCGGTGATGTGCAGGAACAGGTTCAGCTTGGCCGGGGCAGGCCAGGCGCTCCAGCCTTGCTCCGCAGGGAAGTCCGCGCAGGGATCCGTGCGCGCCTCAGTCATCGCGGCCACCCCAGGCGTCCACCACCAGGCGCACGCGGCTCTCGCCGCGGCTGGCCTCGATCCGCAGCGGCAGCGCCGGGCCGCCGAAGCTGCCCGGGGCCCAGCCGGCGTACTCCACCACCCAGCCGGCCTGTTCGATCCGGCGCGGCAGCAGGTCGGGGGCGTAGGTGATCCGCGCCGGGCCGAAGGCCGCGACCGGGGCCTGCGCGCCGCGCAGCCAGCAGCCGAGTGCGGCCAGCGGGATGTCCCAGCCGGTGGAATCGCGCAGCAGGCCGGCGGCATCCGCTGCCCGGCGCGGGCCGCCTTCCAGCCCGCGCAGGGTGGCGCCGCCGGCATCCACGTCCAGTTCCCAGCCCTGGCGGGTCACCGGGGCCGACAGCTGCAGATGCAGCTGGCCCGCGCCTTGCGACCAGTCGAGCCGGCCGCTGCCGCCCTGGCGGCCGTTGGCCAGCGCCACCCGTGCGGACAGCCGCCAGGCCGGGGCCGCGCAATCGCCGCCGTCACCCAGGCCCAGGGCCTGCCGGCGCAGGCGCTGGGCGGAAGCGCCCGCGTCCGGATCGCCCGCCGGCACGGCCGGCGGCGGCAGCGAGGCGCAGCCGGCCAGCCCCAGCAGCGCGGCCAGCGCCGCGCCGGGGTCGTCGGCGCGCATGAACGCCTCGCCGACCAGGAAGGCCGGCACGCCCGCGTCGCGCAGGCGGCGCACGTCGTCGCGCGTGGCAATCCCACTTTCGGCCACCAGCAACCGCTCCGGCTCCAGCCGCGGCAGCAAGTCCAGCGTCGTCTGCAG
>JBKBXH010000225.1:0-3142 GCA_046313655.1 Thermomonas sp.
ATGAGCCCGGAACACGCCGCCATCACCATTTCCGGCAAGGACAAGGGGCGCCTGACCGAGGCCGACATCATGGTGGTGGACATGGCCAACAACCCGGTCGCCACCCACCACCGGCCGTCCGCCGAGGCCGCCCTGCACACCCACCTGTACCGCAAGTTCCCCGACGTGGGCGCGGTGCTGCACACCCACTCGCCCACCCAGACCATCGCCGGCCTGCTGTACGCCGACGAGGGCCGCGTGCGGCTGCGCGGCTACGAGCTGTTCAAGGCCCTGCGCGGGCACACCACCCACGAGATCGAGGTGGACCTGCCGGTGGTGCCGAACGCGCAGGACATGGACGTGCTGACCGCCAGCGTGGACGCCGTGCTGGCGCAGCCCAACACCTGGGGCTACCTGATCGCCGGCCACGGCCTGTACGCCTGGGGCCGCGACATCAGCGAGGCGCGCCGGCACCTGGACGCGTTCGAATTCATGCTCGGCTGCGAGCTGGAAATGCGCCGCCTGGGCGCGCGCTGAGCCGGAGGTACCGATGAGCCGCCTGCGCATCTTCGACGAACACGCCCCCGACTCCCCGCTGCTGGCCACCACCGCGTTCGAGGCGATGGCGGCCGAGCTGGCGGGCATCGGCGTCCACCTGGAGCGCTGGCAGCCGGCGCACCCGGTCCAGCCGGGCGACGCCCCGGACGCGATCATGGCCGCCTACCGCACCGACATCGACCGCCTGGTGGCCGCGCACGGCTTCAAGAGCGTGGACGTGGTCAGCATCGCGCCCGACAACCCCAACCGCGAGGCGCTGCGCGCCAAGTTCCTCGACGAGCACTTCCACAAGGAAGACGAAGTGCGCTTCTTCGTGGCCGGCAGCGGGCTGTTCACCCTGCACGTGGGCGGCAAGGTGTACGAGGTGCTGTGCGAGGCCGGCGACCTGATCTCGGTGCCGGACGGGATGACCCACTGGTTCGACATGGGCCCGGCGCCCAGCTTCGTGGCGATCCGCTTCTTCACCACCCCGGACGGCTGGGTCGGCCACTTCACCGGCACCGACATCGCGCAGCGGTTCCCGCGCTACGAGTGAAGCCCCTCTCCTTCGGGAGAGGGGTGGGGGTGCGGGTACGGATTCCCACATCACCCGCGATCCGCTGCCGCTCTTCATCTGCCCCGGGCCTTTCGTTGGCGGGGATGAATAACCAACCAAACCCGATGCAACCCGCGACCATCCTCACCGACATCGAAGGCACCACGTCCTCCATCTCGTTCGTGCGCGACGTGCTGTTCCCGTACGCGCGCGCGCGCCTGCCTGGCTTCATCCGTGCGCACGGGCACGAACCGGGCGTGCGCCGCTGGCTGGACGCGGTGGCCATCGAGATCGCCGCCGGCGCCTGCGACGACGCGGTGATCGCCGAGACCCTGCAGGGCTGGATCGACCAGGACCGCAAGCACACCGCGCTGAAGGCGCTGCAGGGCATGGTGTGGGAGGCCGGCTACCGCGAGGGCGACTTCACCGCCCCGCTCTACCCCGACGTGCTGCCCGCGCTGCAGGGCTGGCACGCGGCCGGGCACCGGCTGGCGGTGTATTCCTCCGGCTCGGTGCCGGCGCAGAAGCTGCTGTTCTCGCACACCGAGGCCGGCGACCTGACCCCGCTGTTCGCCGGGTTCTTCGACACCGAGGTCGGCGGCAAGCGCGAGGCCGCCAGCTACCGCGCGATCGCCGAGCGCCTCGGGCAGGCGCCGGACACGGTGCTGTTCCTGTCCGACGTGGTGGAGGAACTGGACGCCGCGCGCGCCGCCGGGATGCGCACCACCCTGCTCGACCGCGCGCAGGACTATCCGCAGCCGCGGCTGGGCGACGCCACCCACGGGCACCCGCGCGCGGAATCGTTCGCGCAGATCACGCCCTGAGGCAGGCCGCCGACGCAGCGGCCGCTCCCGTTCGTGGCAAGCCTGTCGAACCACGGACGGGCCAGCACGTGCCATCCAGCGTCCACAGGTGCATGACGAAGCGCGGGTCTCTACATCCCGTTCGTGATGAGCCTGTCGAACCACGGACGGGGTGCGAACGAAGCGGAAACGCCGCGCGCCAGCGGGAATGGGCTCGCCTACGGGGCGGCCTCGTCGAGGCGATAGGTCGTGCTGGCCTGCACCGCGCCGCGCCAGCGATCGAACGCGCGCACCTCGACGCGGTGCTCGCCCGCGGCCAGCCGGGTCGGCAGCGCGCCGCGCCAGAGGTGGGTCGAAATCTCCGCTTCCGGCGAGCGGTCGTAGCCGCGCAGCGCGGCGGCCTCGTCATCGCGCCGGTTCTCGGCCTGCAGGCGCGGATCCGGCAGCCGCACCTTCTTCATCGGCATCCAGTCGCCACCATCCACCCGGAACTCCACGCGGGTGGCGTCGTCGCCCATGTACACGTTGGCGAACACGCCCCAGGCCGGATACGCCCCGCGCCGCAGCACCTTCGGCGCCCACAGGCCGATCTGGGCATCCTCGGGGTCGCGCGCGGCGTGCCAGGCCAACGCATAGTCGCCGCCCGGCTTCAGGGTGAGCACCGCGTAGCCGTTCGGGGTGCCGTCGGCCATCGTCGCGTCCGGGATCCCGGCGGCGTCCTTCACCCCCGACCAGTACGCCCCGCAGGCCGCGCCGAGGTTGAACTCGTGCAGCGGCGCCGCGCCCTGCCAGCCATCGGCCGCGGTGTGCCAGTAGTGGCGCTGGGCGTGGGTGTGCGCGCTCAGCACCAGCACGTGCGGGAACGGCTGCAGCAACGCGAACAGGCGGGCGCGGTCGGCGTCGCGGAAGTTCTTTTTGCCGGGCTGGTCGAACAGCGGGATGTGCATCGCCAGCACCAGCAGCCGGTCCTTGGGCAGGGTCGGCAGCCAACGCTCGAGGAAGGCGAACTGGTCCTCGCGCAGGCCGCCGATGTAGGCCGGCGACTGGCCGGGCAGCGGGATCACGTCGTCCAGCACCACCACGTTCGCCAGCGCCGCCTGGCGCGCCTGGGTGTCCGGGCCGATCGCCGCGCGGAACGCCGCCAGCGCGGCCTCCGCATTCCCCGCCGCAAGGTCCAGGTCGTGGTTGCCCGGGGCATACATCCACGGCACCCCGAGCGACTCGGTGGTCCGGCGCACCGCCGGCAGCAGCGCCGGCACGTCGTCCA
>JBKBXH010000226.1:0-3136 GCA_046313655.1 Thermomonas sp.
CGGCGGCCGGGTTAGCCGGCCGCCACCGCGCCATCAGCGCAGGCGCTGGTTGATCCAGCCGGCCACCGCATCGGTGTAGGCCGAGGGCAGGCCGAGCTGGTCGTTGATCTCTGCGTGCGCCAGCGCTTCCGGCTGCACCTGCATGGCGACCCCGAGCGTGCGCCCGCGCGCGGCGAACTTGCGCGCCTCCTCGCAGGGCGAGGTCGGGAACTTGCGCGTGCTGGAGCACACCAGCAGCATCGGCAGGGCATCGCGCTGCACCTGCTGCTGCGGCGAGACCGCCGCCCAGAACGCAGGATCGCTGCCGAACGCGTCGTGGTAGAGCTTCGGCACCCGCCGCTGCTGCATCAGCGCCGGCACGTCCAGCGCGCCGCTGTCCAGCGATACCACGCCCAGCGGGCGCTGCGCCCCGGCCTGCCGCAGCAGTGACGGATCGCTGCCGAGCAGGGCCACCAGATGGGCGCCGGCGGAGTGGCCCATCAGCAGGGTCTTGCCCGGATCCGCCCGCCACTGGCGCGCATGCTGCTGCACCGAGGCCACCGCCGCGGCGACATCGCGCGCCTGCACCTGCGGGTCGGCGTCCGGCACCAACCGGTTGTTGACCGAGACGAACACGCCGCCGCGCGCCAGCCACCAGGCGGCCTTGTGGTCCACCACCCGCGCCAGCGCCTTGTCGCCGGTGCGCCAGCCGCCGCCATGCACCATCACCAGGATGGGCGCGCCGGGCGCCACCTGCGCCGGAAGGTACACGTCGTAGCGCTGCTTGGGGTCGGGGCCGTAGGCGATGTCGCGCTCGACCCGGGACCCGGGCGGCGGCGTGGCCGGGGTGGCGCGGCCCTCGCCTTCCTCGCTGCCGGCGCGTTGTTCCAGGCGCTGCATCAGCCGCTCTCGCAGGCGCTGCTGGGCGGGGGCGGGATGGCTGGCGATCGCCAGCACCAGGCCGGCGGTGAGGGAGACGAGGGCGACGCGGGGAATGCGCATGGCGGAAAGGCTCCGGAAGGATGTGCGGGCCTGGCAACGCGCCAGCGTTCGCCGCGGTTGACGCGCACGGCGGATGACAGCTGTCAGCGCCGTTGGTTGATGCCCGTGGCTGGGCGCGCCGGTGCCGCCGCGGAGAATGCGCGGCGTCCATTCCGGACACGGGAGACCGCCATGCAGACCCAGACCACGTCACAGCCCCAGGCCCGGGCGACCGATCCGCTGTTTTCCGCGCTGACCACGCCGCTGCAGGCCAAGGTGGGCGAACTGATGGAGCGCGCGGTGGCCGCCGCGCCGGGCGCGGAGCGTTCGCGCCTGCTGCGCTGGCTGCTGATCACGGCCGCGGTGTTCCTGCTGTGGCGGATGGGCCGCGGCCTGCGCAAGCTGTTCTGGAGCCTGTTCGGGATCGGCATGGCGCTGTGGTGGAGCGGTGCGGCCTGGTGGCTGCACCGCTGAGCCGGTCGCCGGGTGCGCTCAGCCCGCGGCAGCGGGAGCGGCAGCCGGCAGAACCAGCTGCATGTAGGGCGGCGCCGGCGGCTGCCCGGGCGGCAGGAACTCCGGTGCCTTTCCGCCCGCCGGCCCCAGCGCGCGGATGAAGCGGTAGAGCGCGCGGCGGTCCTCGGCGTGCATCGTGCGCAGGTTGAAGTCGGGCATCAGCGGGCGCGTGTGCAGGCTGGCCGAGTACTGCATCCACGTCGCCTCGTCCATCGCGGCCAGCTTCAACCGCAGGTTGGCGGGGTAGGTGGTGCCCCACGGACCCATGTAGCCCAGCGGCGAGCCGATCAGCCACTGCGCCTTCGGCACGTCGCCGCCGCGCTCGGCATAGCCGGGGGTGTGGCAGTCATTGCAGCCGGCCATCCTGGCCATGTATTCGCCGCGCGCCAGCAGGTCGTCCTGCGGCAAGGCCGAGGCCACGGTCGCCGGCGGGGTGGATGCGGCCTGGCAGCCGGCCAGCAGGGCCAGCGCCAGCAGGGAAGCGGATGCGAACGAACGGGAGGCGTGCATGGCGATGGGTCGCGTGCGGAAGGTGCCCATGCCAACGCAGGCCGCGGATGCCGGCGGCCATGCGCTGGACAAGCCGGCGACCTGCGCGACAATGCGGCACCCCTCCCGCCCATGCCTGCGCCGTCCATGCCGAGCAAGATCCGCACCCGCAAGTCCGCCATCCACGGCAACGGCGTGTTCGCCGCGCGCCCGATCGCCAAGGGCGAGCGGGTGATCGAGTACAAGGGCCGCCGCCGCACCCATGCGGAGGTGGATGCCGGCGACAGCGGCGACATCGAGAGCGGCCATACCTTCCTGTTCACCCTCGACGAGCAGTGGGTGATCGACGCCAATTTCGAAGGCAATGCCGCGCGCTGGATCAACCACAGCTGCGCGCCCAACTGCGAGGCGGTGCTGGTGGAGGACGCGGGCGACCCCAAGCGCTCGCGGGTGTTCATCGAGGCGGTGCGTGCGATTGCGCCCGGCGAGGAGCTGACCTACGACTACGGCATCACCCTGGCCGAGCGCCACACGCCGCGGCTGAAGAAGATATGGGCCTGCCGCTGCGGTGCCCGCGACTGCACCGGCACCATGCTCAAGCCGAAGCGCTGAGGCCGCGGCGCAGGCGCTGCCGTCGGCGGAGGCCGGCGCGCGGTACTCACGGACCCGGGTCGGGCCAGTCCAGCGCCAGCGTGCCGATCACCAGGTTCTCGCCGATGCCGGGCCAGGCGGGATTGTCGCTGCGGTACACGCGGTCGCCCTGCGGCAGTCGGGTGCCGGCCGCCAGCCCCGCGCGCGCGGCGAGGGTCACCGCACGGAACGGCACAGCGTCCACCCCGTTCGCGAGGCGCCCGCCGTGCCAGTCCTGCACGCCGCCGCCGTAGTCCCAGCCCAGCCCGTAGAAACTGATCGGCGCCCCGTTGGCCTGCACCAGCTGCGCCAGCGGCATCCCGGGGCGCAGGCCGCTGGCATCGTGCCAGCGCGAGCTGGCATCTGACACCCGCAGGCCGCGCAGGGGCGCGTCGCGGTCGCCTGCATCCAGCACCAGTTCCAGTCGCCGTGCCGGATCACCGGGGAACACCACCAGGACCGGGTATTCGCCTTCGCCTTCCGGCCCGGGACGGGTTTCCGCGCGCAGGTTGGCCTTGCCGAAGCGCGCCTCCAGTTCGGCCTG
>JBKBXH010000227.1:0-3135 GCA_046313655.1 Thermomonas sp.
TGGCCTGCGCGCGGTACAGCTTCACCGCGGTGTCGGCGAGGTCGCGGATGATCTGCTCCACGTCCTTGCCGACGTAGCCGACCTCGGTGAAGCGGGTGGCTTCCACCTTCACGAACGGCGCATTGGCCAGCGTGGCCAGGCGGCGCGCGATCTCGGTCTTGCCCACGCCGGTGGGGCCGATCATCAGGATGTTCTTCGGCATTACCTCGTTGCGCAGCTCGGGCGGCAGCTGCGCGCGCCGCCAGCGGTTGCGCAGGGCGATGGCCACCGCGCGCTTGGCGGCGTGCTGGCCGACGATGTGGCGGTCGAGTTCCGCGACGATCTCGCGCGGGGTCATGGAGGAGGAATTGGTCATCGGTGCTTCCTTGGCTGCGCCGTGCCGGGTGAGTGGATCGCAGGCCCTACAGCGTCTCGACCACGATGTTGCGGTTGGTGTAGATGCAGATGTCGCCGGCAATGCCCAGCGCTTCGGTGGCGATGGTTTTTGCATCCAGTTCGGTGTGCGCCAGCAGCGCGCGCGCCGCGGACAGCGCGTACATGCCGCCCGAGCCAATGGCGATCAGGCCGTCTTCCGGCTCGATCACGTCGCCGGTGCCGGAAATCACCAGCGAGGTGTCGGCATCGGCCACCGCCAGCAGCGCTTCGAGCTTGCCGAAGCGGCGCTCGGTCCGCCAATCCTTGGCCATCTCCACCGCGGCACGGGTCAGCTGGCCGTGCTTCTCCAGCTTGGCCTCGAACAGCTCGAACAGGGTGAACGCATCCGCCGCCGCGCCGGCGAACCCGGCCAGCACGCGGCCGTCCTTGCCGAGCCGGCGCACCTTGCGCGCGTTGGCCTTCATCACCGTGTGGCCGAGCGTGACCTGACCGTCGCCGGCGATCACCACCTGGCCGTTGCGGCGCACCGAGACGATGGTGGTGGCGTGGAACACGTGGGGGTTCTGGCTGGGATCCATCGTTTCCTCCGTTGAACCCAGCATGTGGGGCGCATCCGGCGCGCCTTCAAGTCGAGCCGTCCCGGGGGGCATGCATGGTTCCGCCGCTGGTCAGCCTGGCCGTGCCCATCTTCGGGGTGGCGCGCACCTTGCCGCAGACGCTGGAAAGCGTGCTGGCGCAGGACGAGCCGCGCTGGGAATGCCTGCTGTGGGACGATGGCAGCTGCGATGGCAGCCGCGCGATCGCCGCCGCCTATGCCGCCCGCGACCCGCGCTTCCGGCTGCTGGGCGACGGATGCAACCGCGGCACCGCGGGCGCGCTGGCGGCGGCCCTGCAGCAGGCGCGCGGCGACTTCGTGGCCAGCCTCGATGGCGACGACCTGCTGGAGCCGCAGGCGCTCTCGGCGATGCTGGCCTTCCTGCACGCGCGGCCGGACCTCGGCATGGCCTATTCGCAGTACCGCGAGATCGACGCCGGGGGAAGCCTGCACGGGCTGGGGCCGCGCTGCCTGCTGCACTATTCGCCGCGGCACCTGCTGGTGGCGTTCATGACCTTCCACTTCCGCCTGATCCGGCGCGGGGCCTACCTCGCGGTCGGTGGCTACGATCCGCGCGCGCTGCTTGCCGAGGATTACGACCTCTGCCTGCGCCTGTCGGAGCAGGTCGGCATCGGCCAGCTTGCGCGCCCGCTGTACCGCTACCGCGTGCATGCCGGCTCGCTCTCGCACACCCATCGCGCGCAGCAGGCGCAGGCGAGCCTGGAGGCCGCCCGGCGCGCGCTGCACCGGCGCGGGCTGGACGCGCACTACCAGCTGGAGCTGGATGCGCAGGGGCGGCACGTGCTGCGGCCGCGGTGCGCGGGCGGCTGAGACGCGACGCGGCAGGGATTCAGCGCTTGCGCCGCGCGCGCGGGTGGGCGGCGTCGTATACCTTCGCCAGGTGCTGGAAGTCGAGGTGGGTGTAGATCTGGGTAGTGGCGATGTCGGCGTGGCCGAGCAGTTCCTGCACGCCGCGCAGGTCGCCGGAGGATTCCAGCACGTGGCTGGCGAAGCTGTGCCGCAGCAGGTGCGGATGGATGCGCTTGAACACGCCCTGGCGCTGCGCGAGCTGCTTGATCCGCAGCTGAACCGCGCGTGCGCTGATGCGCGCGCCGCCGCGCCCGGGGAACACGTAGGCGTCACCGGCGGGCGCGGCCTGTGCCTGCCAGTCGCGCAGCGCGGCGCAGGCGTGCGAGCCGACCGGCACGATGCGCTGCTTGCTGCCCTTGCCGAGCACCGTCACCAGCCCGTTGTCGAAGTCCAGGTCCTGCCAGCGCAGTGCGCACACTTCCGACAGGCGCAGGCCGGAGGAATAGAACAGCTCCAGCAGGGCGCGGTCGCGCAGGCCCAGCGGCGCGTCGGTGGGCAGCGCCACCAGTTGCACCGCCTCGTCCACGTCCAGCACCTGCGGCAGCTTGCGCGCGGCCTTCGGGGCGCGCACCCCGGCGCAGGGATCGCGCGCGATGCGCGCGTGCCGCAGCAGCCAGCGGTACAGGCTGCGGCAGGCCGAGAGCCGCCGCTGCAGCGATTTCGGGGCCAGCCCGCGGCGGTGCTCGGCGGCGACGAAGGCGCGGATGTCGGCCTCGTCCAGCGTCGCCAGGTCGCGCCCGTCGGCCCAGCGCGCCAGCGCGTCGAGGTCGCGCCGGTAGGCGTCGAGGGTATGCGGGGAGCCCTGCTTCTCGACCGCCAGATGGGCCAGGAAGTCGTCGATCGCGCTCATCGCCCGGTGCCGTCGTGCGCGCCTGCGCCGGTGGCGCGGCTCAGCCGTCGAACCGCTGCAGCGCCGTCGCCAGCGCCTCGCCCATCATGCGCAGGAACAGCGTGCCCATGCCCGGGAAGAAGCGGTTGGGATCGAAGCTGCCCACCGCCACCAGCCCGACCCCGCGCAGCGACAGCAGCACCGAGCTCTGCACCTCGCCCGCGCGCACACCGTACAGCAGTGCGTGCTTGTCCGGCTGCAGCCGGCCGCAGACCGGATCGCCGCTGGCCAGCAGGTCGCGGAAGCCGGCCAGGCGCGGATCGTCCTCGGCGATCACCTGCAGCCAGTCGGCGTCCTCCAGCCCCGCCACCGGGCGGAACGCCACGATCCGCACCAGGTCGCTCTGGAAGTCCTCGCGCAGGGTCGCCACCAGCGCGCGCATGGTGTCGGCGGCGGTGGGGGGCGT
>JBKBXH010000228.1:0-3129 GCA_046313655.1 Thermomonas sp.
TCGAACAACAACACACGACAGCCACGGGGAATCCATGTCGAAGTCGCAGTCCTTGCAGGATCCGTTCCTGAACGCGTTGCGCCGCGAGCGCGTGCCGGTGTCGATCTACCTGGTCAACGGCATCAAGCTGCAGGGGACGATCGAATCGTTCGACCAGTTCGTGGTCCTGCTGCGCAATACCGTCAGCCAGATGGTCTACAAGCACGCCATTTCGACCGTGGTGCCGGCGCGCAACGTGCGTCTGGGCGCGGCCGGCGCGCAGGAGGCGGACGAGGGCGCGGCCCCGGCGCCGCATGCCGAGGCGGAATAAGCCCGGCGCGGGCTTGCAATCCCGGCCCCGGCGCCCCACCTAAGGCGCGATGCCCACCCAATTGTTCGAACGTTCGCGCGGCGGCGAGAACGCCCTGCTGATCCAGCCCCATGCCGGCGGCCCGCCCGCCGAGGGCGTGCTGGAGGAGTTCGCCGAGCTGGCGCGCTCGGCCGGCGCGCGCGTGGCCGCGGTGGTGCCGGCGCGGATCGACCGTCCCAATCCTTCCATCCTGATCGGCAGCGGCAAGCTGGACGAGGTGAAGGCGGCCTGCGAGGCCACCGGCGCCGACCTGGTGCTGGTCAACCACGCCCTGACCCCGGTGCAGGAGCGCAACCTCGAGAAGGCACTCGAGCGCCGGGTGGTGGACCGCACCGGCCTGATCCTGGACATCTTCGCCCAGCGTGCGCGCAGCCACGAGGGCAAGCTGCAGGTGGAGCTGGCCCAGCTGCGCCACATGGCCACCCGGCTGGTGCGCGGCTGGACCCACCTGGAACGCCAGCGCGGCGGTTCCATCGGCCTGCGTGGCCCCGGCGAGACCCAGCTGGAAACCGACCGCCGCCTGTTGCAGAAGCGCATGGACATGCTGCAGAAGCGCCTGGAGAAGGTCGAGGTGCAGCACACCCAGATGCGCCGCGCGCGTGTGCGCAGCGAGCTGCCGCGGGTGGCGCTGGTGGGCTATACCAACGCCGGCAAGTCCACCCTGTTCAACGCGCTGACCGGCGCGGATGCCTACGCGGCCGACCAGCTGTTCGCCACCCTCGACCCCACCGTGCGCCGGATCGAGCTCCCGGGGGGCGGGGTGGTGCTGGCCGATACCGTCGGCTTCGTGCGCGACCTGCCGCACGAGCTGGTGGCTGCGTTCCGCTCCACCCTCAGCGAGGCGCGCGAGGCCGATCTGCTGCTGCACGTGGTGGATGCCGACGACCCGCTGCGCGAGGAGCGCATGGCGCAGGTGGACGCGGTGCTGCACGAGATCGGCGCCGGCGACCTGCCGCAGCTGCTGGTGTTCAACAAGATCGACCGCATCGAAGGCGCGCAGCCGCGGATCGACGCGCGTGGCGACGACCGCCAGGCGGTGTGGCTGTCGGCCCGCGACGGACTCGGCCTCGACCTGCTGCGCGAGGCGCTGGGCGAACGCCTGGGCTTGCGTCGGATAGTCGGGCTGGCGCAGCTGCCGACCAGTGCCGGCCGCCTGCGCGCGCGCCTGCATGCGCTGGGCGCGGTGCGCGACGAGCAGCACGCGGCCGATGGCTGGCTGCTGTGGATCGACCTGCCGCTGGTCGAGGCCGCGCGCCTGGCCGCGCAGCCCCACGGCGCCCCGCTGCGTCCCCTCTTGCCGGCCACGGTGCCTGAGCATCCCGTAGAATCCCCGGCATGACGACACGAAGCGATGGCCCGCGCGGGCCCAAGGCGATCTGGATGGCCTGGAACCGGCCCGGTGGCGGCGGCAAGTCCGGCGGCGGCTTCGGCCGCATCCTCGACGGCCTGCCCAGCCTCAACGGCGGCAACCCGCTGCGTTGGGTCGCCCTGCTGCTGGCGCTGTGGCTGGTGTTCAACTGCTTCGTGCTGGTGGCCGAGCAGCAGCGCGGCGTGGTGCTGCGCTTCGGCCGCTTCGACCGCATCATGCAGCCCGGCCCGAATCTCAAGCTGCCGTGGCCGATCGAGCGCGTGATCAAGGTCAACGCCACCCAGATCAAGAACTACGAGGACCGCGTGCCGGTCCTGACCCGCGACGAGAACATCGTCGAGGTTTCGGTCAACGTGCAGTACCGGGTGGCCGATCCCAAGCTGTACCTGTTCGGGACCCGCAATGCCGACGAGGTGCTGAAGCAGGCCGCGCTGAGCACCGTGCGCGAGCAGGTCGGCCGCTCCGACCTCGACACCGTGCTGGGCGCGCGCGAACAGCTGGCGGTGGCGGCGCGCGAGCGCCTGCAGAAATCGCTGGAGACCTACCGCACCGGCCTGGTGGTGACCGAACTCAACCTGCCCGACGCGCGTCCGCCGCAGCAGGTCAAGCCGGCCTTCGACGACGTCAACAGCGCGCAGCAGGACAAGGAGCGCCTGATCTCCGAATCGCGCGCCTACGCGGCCAAGATCGTGCCCGAGGCGCGCGGCCAGGCCGCGCGCGTGCGCACCGTGGCGGAAGGCTACAAGACCGCCGAGATCGCGCGCGCCACCGGTGACGCCGAGCGCTTCAGCCTGCTGGTGGCGCAGTACAAGGGCGCCCCCGAGGTGACCCGCAAGCGGCTGTGGCTGGAAACCGTGCAGGACGTGCTGGCGAAGAACCGCAAGGTGGTCGGCGGCGACGGCCGCCAGCTGATCTACGTGCCGATGCAGGACGCCGGCAAGCCCGCCGCGGCGTCTTCCGCGCCGGTGCTGGCGCCGGAGCTGCTGTCGCCGACCGTGCAGGCCAGCCCCGACGACCCGGCGCGCCCGGCGCGCACTGGCCGCCCCGCCGGCCGTGAGGAGGTGGTGCGATGAGATTCCCGGCATGGATGGCGGCGGTGGTCGCCGCGCTGGTGCTACTGATGGGCTCGGTGTTCGTGGTCAACGAAGGCCACTCCGCGATCGTGCTCAACCTGGGCCGGGTGTCGCGCGACAACATCGGCCCCGGGCTGCACTTCAAGTGGCCGCTGGTGGAGACCGCGCGCGTGTTCGACCAGCGCCTGCAGGTGCTGCCGGCCGAGCCGGAGCGCTACCTGACCTCCGAGCGCAAGGACGTCAGCGTGGATTTCTTCGCGATCGGCAAGATCGAGGACCCGCGCGCGTTCTACCGTGCCACCGGCGGCGACGAATCGGCCGCGGTGGACCGCCTGGCC
>JBKBXH010000229.1:0-3102 GCA_046313655.1 Thermomonas sp.
CGGCGGTCGGTGGCCGGTAGCAGTTGCAAGCCGGCCGGCCGGCGCTTACAACCGCGGCATGCCCCGCAAGCCCCACGACATCCGCCAGGACCCGCGCGCGCGTCAGCTGCTGCGCACGCTGGTGGCGCGGCACATCCGCAGCGGCGAGCCGGTGGGGTCGCAGACCCTGGCCCGGCACGCCGGGCTGGACGTGAGCCCGGCCACGATCCGCAACATCCTGGCCTCGCTGGAGGACGCCGGCCTGCTGGCCGCGCCGTACAGTTCGGCCGGCCGGGTGCCCACGGCGCAGGGCTACCGGCTGTTCGTGGATTCGCTGCTGCAGGTCAAACCGCTGGCGGCCGAGGAACTGGACCGCCTGCGCAGCGGGCTGCCGGCCGGGGCGGGCACCCAGGCGCTGCTCGGCAGCACCTCGGAGCTGCTGTCGGCGATGACCCATTTCGCCGGCATGGTCAGCGTGCCCAGGCGCGAGAGCTTCGCGTTCCGCCAGATCGACTTCGTCGCGCTGGACCCGCAGCGGGTGCTGGCGATCCTGGTGTTCGCCGACGGCGAGGTGCAGAACCGGGTGGTGCAGGTGCGGCGCACGTTCTCGCCTTCCGAGCTGGAGCAGGCCGCGAACTACCTCAACGCCCATTTCGCCGGGCAGCCGCTGTCGCTGATCCGCATGGCCCTGCTGCGCGAGCTGCGCGACGCCCGCAGCGAGATGGAGCGGCTGCTGGCCAGCTCGGTGGAATTGGCCGAGCAGGCGTTCGCGCCGGCGCCCGAGGACGACATGGTGGTGGCCGGCCAGACCCGCCTGCTGGGGTTGCAGGAGCTGGGCGACCTCGAGCGCCTGCGCGCGCTGTTCGAGGCCTTCGCGGAGAAGCGCGAGCTGTTGCAACTGCTGGAGCGCACCGCCAGGGCGCCGGGGATGCGGGTGTTCATCGGCGAGGAAACCGGGTTGGCGCCGCTGGAAGGCATGTCGCTGGTGACCGCCCCCTACGGCCGCGACGGCCAGGTGCTGGGCGTGCTGGGGGTGATCGGCCCCAGCCGGATGGCCTACGAGCGGGTGATCCCGGTGGTGGAGGCCACCGCCGCGGTGCTCGGGGCCGCCTTGAATCCCGACCCATAAGGCCCCATAGCCCGGTTCGGTGCGGCAGCCCGCCGCGACAGTGAACCGTGCACATGAGCAACGACCCGACCCAGGACCCCACGCAGGACGCGACGCAGGACGCGAACGACACCACCGCCGCGGCGGAGCCGCAGGACGAGCTGGAGGCGCTGCGCGCCGAGGTCGAGCAGCTCAAGGCGCAGGCGCTGATCGAGCGCGCCGACCTGGAGAACCAGCGCAAGCGGCTGGCGCGCGACATCGAGATGGCCCGCAAGTTCGCCAACGAGCGCCTGCTGAGCGACCTGCTGCCGGTGTTCGACAGCCTCGACGCCGGCCTGGCCGCGGCCGGCGCCGATGCCGGCGCGCTGCGCCAGGGCATGGAATTGACCTACAAGCAGCTGCTGAAGGTGGCCGCCGGCAACGGCATGGAAGTGCTGGACCCGACCGGCCAGCCGTTCGACCCCGAGCACCACCAGGCGATCAGCCAGGGCGAGGCCGATGGCGTCGCGCCAGGGCACGTCATCAACGTGTTCCAGAAGGGCTACCGGCTCAACGGCCGGCTGCTGCGGCCGGCGCTGGTGATCGTGGCCAGGAACGACTGAACGCCCCGCCGCGCGGCCCTTGAAGGCGCCGCCGGCACCCCCAGATAGCAGCCATCGGCGCAGCGCGCCCCCGACATCGACATTCGAGCATCCAAGAGGACACCACCATGGGCAAGATCATCGGCATCGACCTGGGTACCACCAACTCCTGCGTCGCCATCATGGAAGGCGGCAAGGCCCGCGTCATCGAGAACAGCGAGGGCGACCGCACCACCCCGTCCATCGTCGCCTGGACCAAGGACGGCGAAGTGCTGGTGGGTGCCTCGGCCAAGCGCCAGGCCGTCACCAACCCGAAGAACACCTTCTACGCGGTGAAGCGCCTGATCGGCCGCAAGTTCACCGACGCCGAGGTGCAGAAGGACATCGGCGTGGTGCCGTACACCATTTCCGCGCATGACAACGGCGACGCCTGGGTGGCGCTGGCCGACGGCAAGAAGCTGGCCCCGCAGGAAGTCTCCGCCAAGGTGCTGGAGAAGATGAAGAAGACCGCCGAGGCCTTCCTGGGCGAGACCGTCACCGAGGCGGTCATCACCGTGCCGGCCTACTTCAACGACAGCCAGCGCCAGGCCACCAAGGACGCCGGCCGCATCGCCGGCCTGGACGTCAAGCGCATCATCAACGAGCCGACCGCGGCCGCGCTGGCCTACGGCCTGGACAAGGGCGACACCAAGGACCGCAAGGTTGCCGTGTACGACCTCGGCGGCGGCACCTTCGACGTGTCGATCATTGAAATCGCCAACGTCGACGGCGAGAAGCAGTTCGAGGTGCTGGCCACCAACGGCGACACCTTCCTCGGCGGCGAGGACTTCGACAACCGCGTCATCGACTACCTCGTCGAGGAGTTCCAGAAGACCGACGGCGTGGACCTGCGCAAGGACCCGCTGGCCCTGCAGCGCCTGAAGGACGCGGCCGAGCGCGCCAAGATCGAGCTGTCGTCGAACCAGCAGACCGACGTCAACCTGCCGTACATCACCGCCGATGCCAGCGGCCCGAAGCACCTGAACATCAAGCTGACCCGGGCCAAGCTCGAGGCGCTGGTGGACGACCTGATCAAGAAGACCATCGAGCCTTGCCGCGTCGCGCTCAATGATGCCGGCCTGCGCGCCAGCGACATCAGCGAGGTGATCCTGGTCGGCGGCCAGACCCGCATGCCGAAGGTGCAGCAGGCGGTGGCCGAGTTCTTCGGCAAGGAGCCGCGCAAGGACGTGAACCCGGACGAGGCCGTGGCCATCGGCGCGGCGGTGCAGGGCGGCGTGCTGGCTGGCGACGTGAAGGACGTGCTGCTGCTCGACGTGACCCCGCTGAGCCTGGGCATCGAGACCCTGGGCGGCGTGTTCACCAAGATCATCGAGAAGAACACCACCATCCCGACCAAGGCCTCGCAGGTGTTCAGCACCGCCGAGGACAACCAGT
>JBKBXH010000230.1:0-3090 GCA_046313655.1 Thermomonas sp.
AACAGCGAATCGCGGTAGGCGAACGCACAGTCCGCCGCCGCCAGCCGGACAAACGCGCCGGTGGTGCGGTCGAAGGCCTCCACCGTGCGCACGGACTCGCGCACCTCCACCCCGTAGGCGCCGATGTTCTGGATCGGCGCCGCGCCTACCGTGCCAGGGATCAGGGCCAGGTTCTCCAGCCCGGCCAGGCCGTGGCCCAGCGTCCACAGCACGAAGTCGTGCCAGACGACGCCGGCATCGGCGCGCACGATGACGGTATCGCCGTCCTCCCCGAGCCGGGTGATCGCGCGGGTCTCCAGCGCCAGCACCGCGCCCGCCGGATCGGCCGCCAGCAGCAGGTTGCTGCCGCCGCCCAGCACCAGCAGGTCGGGCGCGCGCAGCATCGCGTAGCCGGCCAGTTCCGGCAGCGCCGCAGGGTCGCACACCTCCACCAGCATCGGCGCGCGCGCACGCACGCCGAAGGTGTTGCGCGCATCCAGCCGGGCGTGTTCGGTGATGCGGTAGCCGGGGCCGCGCAGGCTGCTCATTCCGGCGGCAGGTGGCCGCGGCTGGGGGCTTCCTTGCGCCGGCGCAGGGCGTCCACGCATTCGCCGATCAGCGCCGGGCCGCGGTACACCAGGCCGGTGTAGGTTTGCACCAGCACCGCGCCGGCGGCCTGCTTGGTGGCGGCGTCGGCCCCGTGCAGGATGCCGCCCACGCCGATCATCGGGATGTCGTCGCGCAGGCGGGTGCGCAGCATGCGCAACACGGTGGTGGCGCGCGACATCAGCGGCGCGCCGGACAGCCCGCCGGCCTGCTCGGCCAGCGGCGAATCCTCCACGCCTTCGCGCGCCAGGGTGGTGTTGGTGGCGATCACGCCGTCCACCTGCAGGTCGCCCAGCACGCGCGCGGCAGCATCGATGTCGTTCTCGGACAGGTCGGGCGCGATCTTCACCAGCAGCGGCACGCGCTTGCCGTGGCGCGCCGCCAGCCGTTCCTGCTCGTCGCGCAGGGCGCCCACCAGCCGGCGCAGGGCCTGCTCTTCCTGCAACTCGCGCAGGCCGGCGGTGTTCGGCGAGGAGATGTTCACCGCCACGTAGTCGGCCACCGCGTACACCCGGCGCAGGCACAGCAGGTAATCGGCCGCCGCGTCCTCGTTCGGGGTGTCCTTGTTCTTGCCGATGTTGATGCCGACCAGGCCGTTGCGGCGGCGCGCGCGCTCGACGTTGCGCACCAGCACGTCCACGCCTTCGTTGTTGAAGCCCATGCGGTTGATCACCGCCTGCTGCGCGGGCAGCCGGAACAGGCGCGGGCGCGGGTTGCCCGGCTGCGGCAGCGGGGTCACCGTGCCCACCTCGACGAAGCCGAAGCCCAGCGCCAGCAGGGCATCCACGTGCGCGCCGTTCTTGTCCAGCCCGGCGGCAAGCCCCACTGGGTTTGGAAAATCCAGGCCCATCACCTTGGTCGGCAGCGGCCGCGGCGGGCTGGCCAGCAGCGGCGACAGGCCGCAGCGGTAGGCGGCCTCCAGCGCGGCGAGGCCGGCCCCATGCGCGCGTTCGCCGTCGAGGGCGAACAGGAACGGGCGGGAGAGCGCGTACAAGCCGTCAGTGCCCCGCGAAGGCCAGCAGTGCCGCCAGCCCGCCGAAGAACAGGACCACCGCGGCCACCGCCAGCACCCCCAGCCCGACCGCGATGTAGCCCATCACCAGCCCGGCGACTGCCAGGCCGTCGCCTTCCAGCGCCTGCGGCGCGCGCCGGATCTCGGCGCGGGCCAGGTGGCCGCAAATGATCGCCACCACGCTGCCGAGGAAGGGCAGCACGGTCCAGCCGAGGATGCCGGCGACCAGGCTGACCACGGCCAGCGAGCTGGTTTGGCGAGGAGTGGCGTTCATGCGATGGGTCTCCCGTTGGCGGCCTCGAGGGTATCCCGCTCGCGGCCGCGCGGGCCGGGCGGTTACAGGTCGAACTTGATGCCCTGGGCCAGCGGCAGGGCGTCAGAATAATTGATTGTATTGGTCTGGCGGCGCATGTAGGCCTTCCAGGCGTCGGAACCGGATTCGCGGCCGCCGCCGGTCTCCTTCTCGCCGCCGAACGCACCGCCGATCTCCGCGCCGCTGGTGCCGATGTTGACGTTGGCGATGCCGCAGTCGCTGCCGGCCGCCGACAGGAACGCCTCGGCGCGCTTGAGGTTGGTGGTGAAGATCGCCGACGACAGGCCCTGCGGCACCGCGTTCTGCATCTCGATGGCCTCGTCCAGCTCCTTGTACTTCATCACGTACAGGATCGGCGCGAAGGTCTCGTGCTGGACGATCTCGTCGGTGTTCTTCAGACCGGTGATGATGGTGGGCAGCACGAAGTTGCCCGGGCGGTCGATCGCCGCGCCGCCGGTCTCCACGGTGCCGCCCGCGGCCTTGGCCTTGGCGATGGCGTCGAGGTAGGCGTCCACGCCGTCCTTGCTGTTCAGCGGGCCCATCAGGTTGGCCGGGTCGGTGGGGTCGCCGATCTTCTTCTCCACCTGCTTGTAGGCGGTGACCAGCTTCGCCAGCACGTCGGCGTAGATGGATTCGTGCACGATCAGGCGGCGGGTGGTGGTGCAGCGCTGGCCGGCGGTGCCCACCGCGCCGAACACGATGGCCGGGATGGCCAGCTTCAGGTCGGCGGTCTCGTCCACGATGATCGCGTTGTTGCCGCCCAGCTCCAGCAGGCTGCGGCCCATGCGGCGCGCCACGCGCTCGCCGACCATGCGGCCGACCTTGGTGCTGCCGGTGAAACTGATCAGCGCCACGCGCTTGTCGTCCACGAAGCCCTGGGCGATGTCGCTGCCGGCGTCGTTGAACAGGAAGAAGATGTCCGGGAAGCCACCCTGCTTCAGCGCCGCGTTGCAGATCTTCATCGCCGCGATGGCGGACAGCGGGGTCTTGGGCGAGGGCTTCCAGATCGTGATGTCGCCGCAGATCGCCGCGATGAAGCTGTTCCACGCCCACACCGCGACCGGGAAGTTGAACGCGGAGATCACGCCGACCAGGCCGATCGGGTGCCACTGCTCGTACATGCGGTGGCCTGGGCGCTCGCTGTGCATGGTCAGGCCGTACAGCTGGCGCGACAGGCCCA
>JBKBXH010000231.1:0-618 GCA_046313655.1 Thermomonas sp.
GGCGCGTGCGCCCAGGCGAACGGATCGTGGGCATCGTCCACGCCCAGCACCGCGCCGGCCACCCGGCCGTCGCCGTTAGCCCAGCTGCAGGCGCTGCCGGCGGCGCCGTCGAAGCGCTGCGCCACCAGCCATGCCTGCACCGGCGCCGGCTGCGCCTGGCACCAGGCGGCGAACTCGGCCTTGCGCACCGCGTGCAGCGGCAGTGCGTGGGCGGTGGTGGTGGTGAAACCGGCGGGTAGGCTCATGCGGCGTCCTCGAAGCGGGCACCCGCGTCCAGCCAGTCGGCCAGCGCGGTCAGGGTGGTGACGCGGAGATCGGCGCGGGCCAGGCCCTCCGGCCAGGCGTGGTCGCCGCGGTCGATCCAGCAGCTGCGCAGGCCGGCATGGGCGGCACCGGCCACATCCATGTGCGGGTGGTCGCCCACGTGCAGCACCTCGGCCGGGGCCACGCCCAGGCGGCGGCAGGCCTCCAGGAACAGGCCGGCGTCGGGCTTGGGCGCGCCGTATTCGCGCGCGCCGAGCTGGAAGCGGAACAGCCCGGCGATGGCGAGACCCCCCAGGGCGGCCTGGGCGGGGGTGAGCGCCGGGCGACGCCGGTGGGGGGCGAAGCCGCGGGGGC
>JBKBXH010000231.1:628-2067 GCA_046313655.1 Thermomonas sp.
GCGATCGGCAGGTGCGCGGCGATCCGGCGCAGGCCGTCCTGCGCGTCGGGATAGAACTCCACCCGGTTGCGCTCGCGGAAGAAGATCGCGTAGGCGGCGCTGGCCAGCGCGGGATCGTCGCCGCTCTCGCGCAGCGCGCGCTCGATCGTCAGCCGCCGCAGCAGGCCGAGGTCGTGCGCGTGCTCGGGGAACTCCGCGAACACCCGCTCGCGCAGGGCGCGCATCTCGGTGATCGGGAAGCGTTCGGCGGTGCGCGGGCTGTGCTCGACGAACCAGGCGTGCAGGGCGTTCTCGATGCGCTCCCCGATCGGGGCGAACGGCCACAGGGTGTCGTCGAGGTCGAAGGTGATGGCGCGGATGGACGGGTTCACGCGTGCATTGTAGGCCGCCGCGGCGGCGCCGGCAGGCGCGCGTTCATTCCAGCAGGCGGGCCCAGCCCTCCATGCCGTCCAGCCGCGCCAGCACGATCTTCGCGCACACCAGCATCGGCACCGCCAGCAACAGGCCGACGATGCCCCACAGCCAGCCGAACAGCATCAGCGCCAGGATCAGCACCAGCGGCGACAGCGCCATCCGTCGGCCCAGCACGATCGGCGTCACCACCTGTCCCTCGAGTCCGTGCAGCAGCAGGTAAAGCCCCGCCGGCGCCAGCGCCTGCAGCGGCGCGTCGTAGCTGGAGAACCCCATCAGCAGCAGCAGCACGATCCCGATCAGCGGGCCGACGTAGGGCGCGAAGTTGAGCAGCATGGCTATCGTGCCCCACAGCAGCGCATCCCCGGGCGGCAGGCCCAGCAGCAGCCACAGGCCGCCGGCCAGGGCCAGCCCGAGCGCGGCGTTGATCGCGCTGATCGCCAGCACGTAGCGGCTGATCTCGGTTTCGATCGCATGCAGGATCTCCACCGTCAGCTTCTTTTTCTGCCGGTCCGGCAGCAGCGCGATCGCGCGTCGTTGCAGGTCCTCGCCGTACACCATGAAGAACAGCGTCAGCAGTACCACCGCCAGCACCGATGCCAGCGCGCGCGGGGTGGCGGTGAGCGAGCGGTAGGGGTCGCGGGTGTCGGCGCGCACCACCTGCGCCGGATGCGCGCCGGCATCGCCCCCGGCGGCGCGCGCGATGTTCTCGGCCGCCTGGTTGGCGTCCTGCATCGGCTTGGTCAGCTTCTGCAGCTTTGGGGCCAGGGTGCGCAGCTCGCGCGGGGCCTCGTGCACCCAGTCCGCGGCCGGCTGCACCAGCTGCGCGGCCAGCAGGATCGCCAGCGCCAGCCCGCCGCACAGCACCGACAGCGCGGCCAGGAAGCGCGGCAGGCGCAGCCGCTGCAGCAGCCGGATCAGCGGATTGCCGACCAGCGCGAGGAACATCGCCAGCAGGATCGGCAGGATCAGGCCCTGCGCGGCCCACAGGGTGTAGCCGACCGCCAGCACCGCCAGCACCAGCAGCG
>JBKBXH010000231.1:2077-3056 GCA_046313655.1 Thermomonas sp.
CGCGGGCGTGGCGGCAGCGGGTCCGCGCCGGGCGGGAGCTCGCTGCTCGAGTTCATGCAGGGGCGTCGTCGCTGCCGATGCCCGACGCGGCGGCGCGCACCGCGTCGAGGGTGGCCAGCAGCGGGCCGAGCGCGCGCAGTGCGCCGAGCAGGCCGCCTTCCCCGGCCAGCCGCAGCGGGCGCGCGCGGCCGCTGGCGAACCCCAGGGCCAGGCCGACCACGAGGATCCGGCCCGGTGTCCACGCCGCGCGCCAGGTCGACTGCAGGCGCTGCCACTGGCGCTGCGCGCGCTGTTCGCGCACGGCGAGCGCGTGCTCGGCGTGCTGCACCCGCTGCAGCAGGGCATCGAAGCCGCGGTCGAGGCTCATGGCGTGGGGGCTCCGTTCGGTCGGACGTGGGCGTCGCCATCCCCATCGGCATTGGCGGCGGCCTCAGCCTCGGTGTCCGGCGACTCCTGCGCGTCGCGGCGCAGCAGCGCTTCCAGTTCATCCAGCGCGCCCAGGCCCAGGCGCGCCAGCTGGCGGCGGGTGGCGCGCATGCTGCTATGCTCGAAATAGCGCATCGCCGCCAGCGCGGAGGCCGCGGTGACCACCAGGCTGAGCAGCGCGGTCACCAGCAGGGCCGCCAGCCACGACAGCCCCAGCGCCTGCAGCGCCGCGATCAGCGCCGCCATCAGCAGCAGCCAGGCCGAACCGCCGAAGATCACCGCCAGCGCGACCCCGACCAGCGCGCGGAGCAGCGCCGCGCGCGCCAGCGCGATGTCGGCCGCCACCAGCAGCCGCAGCGCCTTCAGCGCATCGCGGCTGGCGCGCAGCCCGGCGCGGCCTTCCGCGCCCAGCGCGCGCAGGTGCGCGTCCAGCTTGGCGCGGTCGGCGGGCTCCAGCAGGCCGCCCACGCTCCAGGCGAGGCAGTAGAGGAAGAGGCGCTCCAGCTCCGCCTCCGCCTCCCCCGCCGCCTCGCTCAGCTGCACCTTGTCCAGC
>JBKBXH010000232.1:0-3051 GCA_046313655.1 Thermomonas sp.
GCAGCTGCAGCGGCTGGCGCTGGAGCGCGGCAAGCCGGACGCCCAGCGCGAATCCGGCTACCAGCAGCGCGACGAGGCGCTGATCGAGGGCGGCCTGAAGCAGTTGCAGAAGCGCTTCGATCCCGGGGTGGAGAAGGCCACCCTGCGCTACGCGCTGAAGCGCTATTTCGCGCTGCCCGCCGCGCAGCGGGTGCCGGAGTTCGACGCGGTGTTCGGCACCGACGAGGCCGAGGCCGCGCAGCGGCTGGACGCGCTGTACGCGGGTACCCGGCTGGGCGACGAAGGCGTGCGGCTGGCCGCGATGCACCAGGATGCCGCCGCGCTGGCGGCCTCCGGCGACAGCCTGCTGCGCGCCGCCGCCACCCTGCAGCCGGCCCTGCTGCGGCAGGAGGATGCGGCCAAGCAGCGCGCCGGCGAACTGTTGCGGCTGCGCCCGGACTACATGCGCACCCTGATCGCCTACCGCAAGACGCAGGGCCGCGCGGTGTACCCGGACGCCAATTCCACCCTGCGCGTGAGCTACGGCAAGGTCAGCCCGCTGTCGCCGCGCGACGGCATCGACTACCGCCCGCTGACCACGGTGGCGGGGATCGTGGAGAAGCACACCGGCAAGGCGCCGTTCGATGCGCCCAAGCCGCTGCTGGAGGCGATCGCCAAGGGCGACTTCGGCAGCACCGCCGACCCGGAGCTGAAGACACAAACGGTCGATTTCATGACCAACCTCGACACCACCGGCGGCAACTCCGGTTCGCCGGTGCTGGATGCGCAGGGCCGCCTGATCGGGCTGAACTTCGACAGCAACTGGGAAGCGGTCAGCGCCAGCTGGATGTACGACCCGCGCTACAAGCGCGCGATCCACGTGGACATGCGCTACCTGCGCTGGATCCTGGCCAAGGTGTACCCCGCGCCGCGCCTGCTGCGCGAGATGCAGCTGCCGGCCGATTGAACCGGCGCCGCCTGCACCAGGCGACGCGGGAAAACGACAACGACAACCGGCACGACGACGCTCCGAGCCGGGCTGCGGAACCAAGACACGCAACCACGAGACGAACCAGAGAGAGGGAGATGACATGCGCAAGACGATGATGGCCGCCGCGGTGGCGCTGGCGGTGGCGGGCCTGGGCACGGCGAGTGCCGGCGAAGGCATGTGGGTGCCGCAGCAGCTGCCGGAGATCGCCGGCCCGCTGAAGCAGGCCGGGCTGAAGCTGGACCCGAAGCAGCTGGCCGACCTTACCGGCGACCCGATGGGCGCGGTGGTGTCGCTGGGCGGTTGCACCGCGAGCTTCGTGTCCCCGAACGGGCTGGTGGCCACCAACCACCACTGCGCCTACGGGGCGATCCAGCTCAACTCCACCCCGGAGAAGAACCTGATCAAGGACGGCTTCAACGCGCCGACCACCGCCGACGAGCTGTCCGCCGGCCCGAATGCGCGCATCTACGTGCTGGAGGCGATCACCGACGTCACCGCGCAGGCCAAGGCCGCGATGGCGGCCGCCGGCAACGACCCGGTGGCGCGCGCGGATGCGCTGGAGGCGTTCGAGAAGAAGGCGACCGGCGACTGCGAGGCCGAGCCGGGCTACCGCTGCCGCCTGTACAGCTTCATGGGCGGCAACACCTACCGCCTGTTCAAGAACCTCGAAATCAAGGACGTGCGCCTGGCCTACGCGCCGCCGTCCAGCGTCGGCAAGTTCGGCGGCGACATCGACAACTGGATGTGGCCGCGCCACACCGGCGATTTCTCGTTCTACCGCGCCTACGTCGGCAAGGACGGCAAGCCGGCCGCGTTCAGCAAGGACAACGTGCCGTACCGTCCGAAGCACTGGCTGAAGATCGCCGAAGCGCCGCTGCGCGCGGGCGACTTCGTGATGGTGGCCGGCTACCCGGGCCGCACCGATCGCTACGCGCTGGCCGCCGAGTTCCTGAACACCGAGGCCTGGCGCTATCCCGCGATCGCCAAGGCCTACAAGGACCAGATCGCGCTGGTCGAGGCTGCGGCCAAGGACAACCCCGACATCGCGGTGAAGTACGCCAGCGCGCTGGCCGGCTGGAACAACACCAGCAAAAACTTCGAGGGCCAGCTGGATGGCTTCAAGCGCAACGGCGTGCTGGCGATCAAGCAGCGCGAGGAGGCCGACGTGCTGGCCTGGCTGCGCAAGCGCGGCGCCGCCGGCAAGCCGGCGCTGGACGCGCACGCCACGCTGGTGAAGCTGATCGAGGACGGCAAGCGCACGCAGGAGCGCGACCTGGTGCTGGGCAGCTTCGACCGCACCGGCACCGTCGGGGTGGCGGTGAGCCTGTACCGGCTTGCGCTCGAGAAGCAGAAGCACGACGCCGAGCGCGAATCCGGCTACCAGCAGCGCGACCTGCCGGTGATCGAGGGCGGCCTGAAGCAGATGGAGCGCCGCTACGTGCCGGCCATGGACCGCCAGCTGCAGCAGTACTGGCTGGACCGCTACGTGGCGCTGCCGGCCGACCAGCGCGTGGCCGCGGTGGACGCGTGGCTGGGCGGCAGCGATCGGGCCGCGGCCGAACGCGCGCTGGCGCGCCTGGATGCCAGCAAGCTGGGCAGCCTCGACGAGCGCCTGAAGTGGTTCAACGCCGACAAGGCCGCGTTCGAGGCCAGCAGCGACCCGGCCATCCAGTACGCGGTGGCGGTGATGCCCACCCTGCTGGCGATGGAGCAGCAGGCCAAGGCCAGCTACGGCACCGCGCTGCAGGCGCGCCCGCTGTACCTGCAGGCGATCGCCGACTACAAGCGCAGCAAGGGCCAGTTCGTGTACCCGGACGCCAATTCCTCGCTGCGCATCACCTTCGGCAACGTGAAGGGCTACACCGGGCTGGACGGCAAGGTGTACACCCCGTTCACCAAGCTGGAGGAAGTGGCGGCGAAGGAGACCGGCGCCGAGCCGTTCGACAACCCGAAGGCGCTGCTGGACGCGGTGGCGGCCAAGCGCTACGGCGGGCTGGCGGACGCGGCGCTGGGCACCGTGCCGGTCAACTTTCTGGCCGACCTCGACATCACCGGCGGCAATTCCGGCTCGCCGGTGCTCG
>JBKBXH010000233.1:0-3051 GCA_046313655.1 Thermomonas sp.
GCAGTACGTGGCGATGGGCCTCGGCATCAGTATTGTCACTGCGATCTGTCTGACCGAGGCCGACCGCCAGCGGCTGGCCGCACGCTCGCTGGCGCGCTGGTTCCCCTCGCGCAGCTACGGCGTGGTGGTGCGCAAGGGCAAGCTGCTCTCGGCCCAGGCGCGCGCCTTCGCGGAACTGCTCCAGCCCGGCTTGCTGGCGCCGCGCGGCTACGACGAGAGCGGGCACTCCGAGCGCTGAGGCGGCGAGGACTCAGCGCGCCGGCATCGCCAGCGCGTCGGTCTTGTAGATCGCCACGTGCGGCACGCCGTCGGGGCCGATCCAGCCGCGGTACATGCCGCCGGTATTGAACGGGAACGCGACCACGCCATCGGCCCCGAGCGCGATCGCCCCACCGTCGCCCCCCGCCTTCGGGATGTCGCGGTTGATGACGGCATCGGCTGCCTTCGGTAGCGGTTCGCCGGCGAGCCGCACGCGCGCGCAGATCTCGTGCGCGGCCGCCGCGCGGATGTAGTACTCGCCCCAGCCGGTGCCGGAGATGGCGCAGCCGGCATCGGCCCAGGTGCCGGCGCCGATGATCGGGGAATCGCCGACCCGCCCATAGCGCTTGTTGGTCATGCCGCCGGTCGAAGTGCCGGCAGCGAGATTGCCGTGCGCATCCAGCGCCAGCGCCCCCACGGTGCCGAAATACGCCTTGCCCGGCAGCACCAGCGGCCGGTTCGAGGCTTGCGCTTCGCGCTCGTCCTGCAGCGCCTTTTGCAGCGCCTTCCAGCGCTTCTCGGTACGGAAGTAGGCCGGGTCCACCAGCGCGATGCCCTGCTCCTGCGCGAACTGCTCGGCGCCATCGCCCACCATCATCACGTGGTTGGACTTGTCCATGATCGCGCGCGCCAGCAGGATCGGGTTCTTCACCCGATGCAGCCCGGCCGCCGCCCCGGCCTTTCCGCTGCTGCCATCCATGAGCGCGGTATCGAGCTCGTTGCGGCCATCGTGGGTGAACACCGCGCCGCGCCCGGCATTGAATTGGGGCGCATCCTCCAACACCGTGATCGCGGCGATGACGGCGTCCACCGCCGACGCGCCCGCCTGCAGTTTGGCGTGGCCGGCGCGGAGCGCGGCTTCCAGGGCGCGCTTGACCGCCACCTCTTCATCGGGCGTGAGGTCGCCCGGCTCCACGCCCGCGCCACCGTGGATCACCAGCACGGGGCGGACGGACGACGCCCCGGCCTGGGCCGGTTCACCGGAGTTGCCCGCCAGCGCCAGTGCCGGCGCGGCCAACAGGGCCAGCAGTGCGGCGAGGATCCGGACAGTCCGCTGTCGCAGCATTCGCAACTCCCGAAATCGGCATGGGCATCGCGCAAATTTACACGCTTTGCCACTGGCCAACCTGCGGCGGGTGCGCGCATCGCTCGGGCGGCGCCCGCCCTTGGCGCCTCACTCCTCCTGCGGCGGCGGGGGCTGCGGCACGGGCATCGGCTCGCCGACGAAGCGGCGGTAGCCTTCGTAGTGGTGGAACACGAATCCGGCGAACGCCGGGCGCGCGCGGTAGGCGGCCTCCACCTTGTCCGCCTCGGCCTCGAACGCGGCTTCGTCCATGCCGTGGAAGCTGAGCTTGGCCGGCTCGCCGGGGTTGAACTCCAGCCCGATCACCACGCGCTTGCCCACGCGGTCGGCGTACGCCATCTCGGAGGCGGCGTGGGAGAGGATGGAGTCGCGGCCCTCGGCGCGGTTGCGATAGTCCATCAGTGCCACGTAGTCGGTCAGGTCGATCACGTGCGCGCTCACCGGCTTGCGCGCGCCGCGCCACTCCAGGTCAATGCCGTCCCACCAGAACGGCATCGCCGGGCCGACCGGCAGCGCCTGCCCGGACTTGCGCCGGGCCTCCATCATCGCCGCGGTCATGTCGAGGAAGCCACGCAGCAGGCGTGGGCGGGTGGCCTCCTCCCATTCGTCCAGCAGGTGCGGCTCGATGTCGTAGTTCACCCCGTCGAAGCGCGCGTCCGCCGGGGCGGCGGCGTTGTAGTCCAGCACCCGTCGCAGCATCGCCACCGCCTTGCGCTGGTGCTGTGGCAGCACGTAGCGCTCGGTGTGCAGGTACCACGAGCCGAGCAGGGCATACACGCGGATGCCGCGCGCGTGCGCGGCGCGGATCAGACCGCGGTAGCGCTCTGGCTGCTGCACCAGCAGGTTGCGCCCCTGGTAGGCATCCGCGTACAGGTAGAGGGTGTCGATGCGCTTGCGCTGCAGAAACGCCAGCGCCTCCGCGGCCACCTGCGGTGATTCCAGCATCGCGTACGACGGGCGTTCCCAGGTCCAGACCGCGCGCGGGGCGTGGCCGCCGGCTGCGCGCAATTCCGGCGCCTGCGCGGTGGCGCCGCCCGCCAGTGCCAGCAGCACGGCGAGCAGCCAGCCACCGGCGCGGCGCAAGTTCATTGCGCGGTGCCCGGGAGGTCCACCGGCACGTGGTAGCGCCCGCGCCCCAGCGGCTTGCCATCGTCGGGATTGGACGGCCGCACCGAGACGAAATAGCGCCCCGGCGCCGCCGGCCGCGACAGTACCAGTGACACCCGCTGCTGCCCGTGCGCGGGCAGGCGCAGGGCCGTGCCGTAGGCCTCGTCCAGTTCGCGCCCGTCCTCCGTGGTGAGCACCGCCAGCGGGACGAAGCGCGCGGAGTCGTGGCCGTCGCCATTGGCGAAATCGGCCTGCAGGTGGAGGCCGTCGGCCGCCACCGCCACCGCCAGCGCCTCCACCCCGAGCCCGGGCGCGGCGGCCTGCACCGCCTGCGGCGCGGCGGCGACGGGCGCCTCGCGGTAGGCCACCAGCGCGGGGGCCGCGCCCTCCGGCGACAGCCGGCGGCTGCGCAGGAACGCGGCATTCGCGGCCTGGTAGGCCTCAAGGCGCGCCTGCACCTGCGCGCGCAGGCCGGCATCGTCCACCTCGGAGGTGCGCAGGCCGTCCTGCAGTTCGAACAGCGTGCCGTCATGCAGGAACCAGCGCCCGGAGACGAAATCCAGCGCGCTGGTCTTGGTCTGCTTCAGCGGGAACTCGTGGGT
>JBKBXH010000234.1:0-3000 GCA_046313655.1 Thermomonas sp.
CGCTCCGGCGGCCAGTTGCGGCGCAGTTCGTCCGGGTCGCCGTTGAGCCCGCCGCTGGCGATCACCACCGCCGCGGCCGCGACCTGCACCGGCGTGCCGCTGGCTTCGTCCACCGCCTGCACCCCGGCCATGCGCCCGCTGGCCTGCTCCAGCGCCAGCACGCGGTGGCGGTGCAGTAGGACCAGCCGGCCACCGCTGCCGGCTTCGCGTAGCGCGGCGATCATGCGCTGGGTGAGCGCCAGCGCGGTGCCCCAGACGATGTGGTAGCGCGGTACCGAGTTGCCATCGCCAGCGCGCCCGCGTTCCACCCAGTTCACCGCCGGCATGAACCCGATGCCGTGCACGCGCAGCCAGTCGTGCACGTCGGGCCGCGAGCGTTCCACGTAATGCCGGGCCCAGGCCACCGCGTTCCGATCCTGCGGGTCGAGCTCGCCGAAGCGCATCCAGTCGGCGAACGCGCGCTCGGGGGAATCCTGGATCCGGCGCCGGCGCTGCAGCGGGGTGTCCACCAGCGCCATCCCGCCGAACGCCCAGCGCGCCAGCCCGCCGAAGCGTTCCGGCGTGTCGCGGTCCAGCAGCACCACCCGCTGCCCGGCGCGCAGCGCTTCCAGGGCCGTCACGATCCCGGCCAGCCCGCCGCCCACCACCACCACGTCCGCCTGCAGCGATGCCATGCTTCCCCCGGGCGCAGCGGCCCGCCGACGATTGCCCCGCCAACGATAGCCGCTTGCGGCGGCACCGGCGCGCTCAGTGCGGGGCGTAATGCTCCTGCAGCAGGCGTTCGAAGTCGGCCAGCGGCAGCGGCCGCGCGAACAGGTAGCCCTGGAAGCCGTCGCATCCGTGCGCGACCAGGAAGTCGCGCTGGGCCGCGGTTTCCACGCCTTCGGCGATCACCTCCAGCGACAGCCCGCGGGCCATGCCGATGATGGTCTGCGCCACCGTGGCGTCGTTGCCGTCCTCGGGCAGGCGGCTGACGAAGGTGCGGTCGATCTTGAGCTGGTCCAGCGGCAGCCGCGACAGGTAGGCCAGCGAGGAATAGCCGGTGCCGAAATCGTCCAGCGAGATGTGGATGCCGAGCGCGCGCAGCCGGGCCAGCTTGGCGGCCACCCCCTCGAGGTCACCGAGCAGGGTGGATTCGGTGATCTCCAGCTTGAGCAGCGACGGGTCGGCGCCGCTGCGGGCGAGCGCGCGTTCCACGTCCTCCACGAACCCCGGTTGCACGAACTGGCGCGCGCTGACGTTGATCGCCAGCGCCAGCCCGCGCGTGTGCGGCTGGGTGGCCCAGGCCGCGAGCCGCTGGCAGGCGCGCTGCAGCACCCAGTCGCCCAGCGGCAGGATCAGCCCGTTTTCCTCGGCCAGCGGGATGAAGGTGTCCGGGCCGACCCGGGTGCCATCCGGCTGGGTGAAGCGCAGCAGCGCTTCGGCGCCGACCGCGCGGCCCTCGCGGTCGATCTGCAGGTGGTAGTGCAAGTCGAGTCCGCCGATGTCGCCGCCGACCGCGCGCAGCAGGTCGTTGGCCAGCGCCTCCTGACGCTCCAGTTTCTGCACCATCGCCGGATCGAAGCGGGTGACGCGGTCGCGCCCGGCCGCCTTGGCCGCATACATCGCCAGCTCGGCTTCTTTGATCGCGGTGTCGGCGTGGCCGGTGCCCGGGTGCAGCTCGGTCCAGCCGATGCTGACCGTGATCGCGATCGGCACCGGGCTGCCCAGCCAGAACGGTTCGCGCAGGGCCTGGCGCACGCGTTCGGCGAACTGCGGGACGTAGGTGTCGCAGGCCTCCGGCGTGCGCGAGGTGCACGGCAGCAGGATCGCGAAGGTGCCGCCGCCGAAGCGGCCCAGCACGTCGGCCTCGCCCAGCAGGCCGCGCAGGCGCTGGGCGATGAAGGTCAGCAGCTGGTTGCCGGTGGAATGCCCGCGCAGGTCGTTGACGCGCTTGAAATGGTCGAGGTCGAGCAGCAGCAGGGCGCCGGTGGTGAGCGCCGGGTCGGCCAGCATGTGCTGCAGGCGGTCGGCCAGGAAGCTGCGGTTGGGCAGGTCGGTCAGCGGATCGAACAGCGCCAGGTGCTCGGCCCGCGCCAGCGCCTCGCGCTCGCTGGTGAGGTCGGTCATCGCGCACACGTAATGCGCCACGTGGCCGGCCTCGTCCGGCACCGCGGACACCTCCAGCCGCACGATCCGCGGCTGGCCCTGCTTGACCGCCACCCACTGTTCGCCCAGCCAGAACGACTCACGCTGGATCTGCGGCCACAGCCGCTCGAAATCGTCCGCCCCGGGATGGTGGTTCAGCAGTATCGCCGGGCTGCGCCCGACCACGTCGGCCACCTCGAACCCGGTGAGGATGGTGAAGGCGGCATTCACCCGCTGGATCACGCCCTCGGCATCCAGCACCACCATCGCCTCCAGGGTCTCGAATGCCACCGCGGCCAGCCGCAGCTCGCTGTCGGCCTGCTTGCGCTGGCTGATGTCCTGCGCATACACCACCACGTGCTGGGCCTGGCCATTGGCGTCGTGGGTCACCGAGCAGTCCAGCAGCACCGGGAAGCGGCGGCCGTCGCGGGTGACGTGCTCGGTCTCGGTCAGCGAATGCGGGGCGCGGTTGATGGCCTCACGCGCCTTCCTGCGTTCCTCCACCAGTTCCGGCGGGTACAGCGCGTCCAGCGGCATCCCGGCCATTTCCTCGGCGCTGTAGCCGCGTTCGCGCGCAAACGTGGGATTGGCCATCAGGATGGTGGCGTTGCGCGCATCGAACACCGCCACCCCGAACGCCGCGCGCTCGAACGCCTGCGCCCACAGCCGCAGGCGCGCCTCGCCCTCGACCCGGTCGGTGATGTCGCGGGCTACGCCCAGCAGGCCCTGCACGCCGCCGTCGGCGTCGTGCAGCGGGACCTTGACGATCTCGAAGTGGCGCTGCCCGCCTGCCGCCTCCGGCACCGACAGGGTGTAGGTGACGCGTTGCTCGTCGCGCAGCACCTGGGCATCGGTGTCCTCCACCAGCGCCAG
>JBKBXH010000235.1:0-2948 GCA_046313655.1 Thermomonas sp.
CCAGGGACACTGTTTGTGCGCGCACACCGCTCGTGGGGCAGCAGAGGGCGATGCGTCATGGTCGCTGCCACTGTGATCATGCGCGCGCAGCAGCTGCGCAATCTCGCAGGCCTCGGCCAACGTGTGCCGCAGCGGCACGCGCAGCTCGGCGACGCCGGCCATCAACGCGGGCACCTGTGCCTGCAGGTCGGGCACGAAATCGGCATCGGCCTCGAACACCAGCTCGTCGTGCACCTGCAGGATCATCAGCGCGCGCGGCGCGCCGGCGGCGGTGCGCTGGCCGTCCAGCCACGCATCCACCGCCACCATCGCGCGCTTGATGATGTCGGCGGCGGTGCCCTGCATCGGCGCGTTGATCGCGGCGCGCTCGGCGCCGGCGCGCTGCGCGGCATTGCGCGAGTGGATGTGCTCCAGCGCCAGCCGACGCCCGAACACGGTCTCGACGTAGCCCTGCTCGCGCGCCTGCGCGCGGGTGCGTTCCATGTAGTCGCGCACGCCCGGATAGCGGCTGAAATAGAGCGCGATGTAGTCCTGCGCCTGGCCGCGGTCGATCCCAAGCTGGCGCGCCAGCCCGAACGCGCCCATGCCGTAGATCAGCCCGAAGTTGATCGCCTTGGCCGCGCGCCGCTCCTCGTTGGTCACCGCTTCCAGCGGCTTGCCCAGCACCTCGGCGGCGGTCGCGCGGTGGATGTCCGCGCCCTGCGCGAACGCGCGCAGCAGCGCCGGGTCCTGCGACAGGTGGGCCATGATCCGCAGCTCGACCTGCGAGTAGTCGAACGAGACGATCCGGCGCCCCGGCGGCGCGACGAACGCGGCGCGGATGCGGCGGCCTTCCTCGGTGCGCACCGGGATGTTCTGCAGGTTGGGATCGGACGAGGACAACCGTCCGGTGGCGGCGCCGGCCTGGTGGTAGCTGGTGTGCACGCGCCCGCTGGCGGGGTTCACCATCTCCGGCAGCCTGTCGGTGTAGGTGCTGCGCAGCTTGGCCAGGCCGCGGTAGTCGAGGATCACCCGCGGCAGCTCGTGCAGGTCGGCGATCGCCTCCAGCGCCTCCTCGTTGGTGGAGGGCGCGCCGCCCGGGGTCTTCACCCGCGCCGGCAGATTGAGCTCGTCGAACAGCAGCGCGCCCAGCTGCTTGGGCGAATCCAGGTTGAAGCTGCGCCCGGCCAGCTCGGTGGCGCGCTGCTGCAGGGCGAGCATGCGCCGCGCGAGGTCGGCGGACTGCCGGCGCAGCGCCTCCACGTCGATCCTCACGCCGTTGTCCTCGATCCGCGCCAGCACCGGCACCAGCGGCATCTCGATCTCGCGATACACCGCCAGCAGCGTCGGCTCCGCCTCCAGCCTCGGCAGCAGCGCGCGGTGCAGGCGCAGGGTGATGTCGGCGTCCTCGGCGGCATAGCGGGTGGCCGGCTCCAGCGCGACCTGCGAGAATGGGATCTGCCTGGCGCCCTTGCCGGCCACGTCCTCGAACTTGACGGTGGTGTAGCCGAGGTGGCGGCGCGCCAGCGAGTCCATGTCGTGGCGGGCCAGCCCGGCCTCCAGCACGAAGCTCTCGAGCAGGGTGTCGTCGGCATAGCCGCGCACATCGATGCCGTGCCGGCGCAGCACGTGCAGGTCGTACTTGCCGTGCTGGCCGAGCTTCTTCTTCGCCGGATCCTCCAGCAGCGGGCGCAGCGCCTCCAGCACCTCGCCGCGGTCCAGCTGCGCGGGCGCGCCGGGATAGGCGTGCGCCAGCGGGATGTAGCAGGCCTGCCCGGGTTCCACGCTGAAGCTGAGGCCGACCAGGTTGGCGCGCAGCGGGTCGAGGCTGTCGGTCTCGCTGTCGAACGCGAACTCCGCGGCCGCGCGCAGCCGCGCGATCCAGTCGTCCAGCTGCGCCCGGGCCAGCACGGTGGCGTACGCGCCCGGCGCGGCCAGGGCCGGGTCGGCCTGCGTGGCTGCGGCTGCGGACGCGGCGGTGGGCGTGGAGGCCGCTGCAGACGCGCCGGCGTCCAGCTCCTTCAGCGCCTGGTTGAAGCCGTAGCGGGTGTAGAGCGCGCGCAGGGCGTCCACGTCGCGCGCGCGCAGGGCCAGGTCCTGCGGCGCCACGTCCAGCGCCACGTCGGTCTTGATGGTGACCAGTTCGCGGTTCAGCGGCAGCCGCGGCAGCGCCGCGCGCAGGTTCTCGCCGAGCTTGCCCTTCATCGCCGCGGCCTGCGCCATCACCGCGTCCAGCGAGCCGAATTCGCCCAGCCACTTGGCCGCGGTCTTGGGGCCGCACTTCTCCACCCCCGGCACGTTGTCGATGCTGTCGCCCATCAGCGCCAGGTAATCGACGATCTGCGCCGGACGCACGCCAAACTTGGCGAGCACCGCTTCCTCCGAATCCAGCCGGCTGCCGCTCATGGTGTTGACCAGCGCGATCGCGCCGCGCCCGGCGTCCGCGGGCGGCCGCACCAGCTGGGCGAAGTCCTTGTCGCCGGTGGAGATGGTGACTGCCATGCCCTGCTCCGCCGCGCGCACGGCCAGGGTGCCGATCACGTCGTCGGCCTCCACCCCCGGCTCGCGCAGGATCGGGATGCCCAGCGCCGCGACTACCTCCAGCATCGGCGCCACCTGCGCGCGCAGGTCGTCCGGCATCGGCGGGCGGTTGGCCTTGTAGGCCGGGTCCAGCGCGTCGCGGAAGGTCGGCCCCGGCGCATCCACCACGAAGGCGATGTGCTCGGGCTGCTCCTTCAGGTGCGCGCGCAGCATGTTGACCACCCCGAACAGCGCGCCGGTCGGCTCGCCGGCCGCGTTCGACAGCGGCGGCAGCGCGTGGAACGCGCGGTAGAGGTAGGAAGAACCGTCGATCAGGACCAGGCGTGTCATACCGCGATTCTACGCAGCGGCGCCGGCCGACGTCGGTGGAGGGATAATGGCCACCCCCACCGCCACGCGAGTCCCGCCATGCCGCACGCCCCGCAGCT
>JBKBXH010000236.1:0-2929 GCA_046313655.1 Thermomonas sp.
AACTGCTCGACACCGTGGGCCTGGACGTGGCCGCGAGCGTCGGCAAGGAACTGGCGCCCTTCCTCGGCCTGGACGTGCCGGCGGCGCTGGCCACGGTCGAAGCCGGCAAGCGCGGCAAGAAGGACGGCCAGGGCCTGTACAAGTGGGAATCGTCCGAGAAGGGCAGCAAGGCGGTGAAGCCCGAACTGCCGTCCGGCTACGTGGCACCGGATGATCTGGAAGACCGCCTGGTCCTGCCGCTGCTGAACGAAGCCGTGGCCTGCCTGCACGACGGCGTGGTGGCGGATGCCGACCTGCTGGACGCCGGCGTGATCTTCGGCACCGGCTTCGCCCCGTTCCGCGGCGGCCCGATCCAGCACATCCGCGCCACCGGCGCCGATGCCCTGCTGGCGCGTCTGGAAGCCCTGCGCGCGAAGTACGGCGAACGCTTCGCTCCGCGCGCCGGCTGGGACAACCCGGTGCTGCGCGAACCGGTGGCCTGAGCACAGGCCGCCGCGCGCGCCGTCACATCGTTTGCGTGGGCTGGTCCGCGTTGAGCGTGCCGGCCAGGGTGGTTTCGATCTTGCTGCGCACCGCCTCGCCTTCGGCGGTGTCGGCGAACTGCACGCCGATCCCGGCCACGCGGTTGCCCTGCGCGCCGGTGGGCGTCACCCACACCACCTTGCCGGCCACCGGCAGGCGCTCGGAGGAATCCGGCAGGGTCAGCAGCAGGAAGACTTCATCGCCGATGAAGTAGCGGCGGGTGGTCGGCACGAAGATGCCGCCGTGGCGGATGAAGGGCATGTAGGCGTTGTACAGGCCCGCCTTGTCCTTGATCGCCAGCGACAGGATGCCCTGTCGTGCCCCGCCCATTGGATTGCTCATCCCGACTCCCCGTGTGTTTGCCGTGTGCGTCTTGCCGTGCGCGTGGACCGGCCCGCACGCGCCGTCGCCATTCTCAACCGACCGGGCCGTCCGCCACAACCGGGGCGGCGTGGCCGCATGGATCAGCCGCCGGCGGCACGCGCCGGCAGCCACGGCAGCAGCGCCTCCAGCACCGCCAGGTCGGCGCGCACGGTGGTGCGCAGCAGGCTGCGCGCGCGGTTGGCGGCCTCGAAGCAGAGCGACAGCCCGCGCACCGCGGGCGCCTGCGGCTGCTCCGTCGCCGCGCGCAGGGCATGCTCGGCCAGGTGCCGCAGGCGCTCCTCCGCGCGCCCGTCGGCCACCCAGCGCTGGGCGATGTCGGAGGGCACCGCGCGCCCGCGGCGCAGCGCGGCGACCGCCTCCACCACCTCGCGGCGCAGGGCCAGCCCGTCGCCGGCGGCCCAGGCATCGGCCAGCCCCGGATGCCCACGTGCGGCATCCAGCGCCTCCTCCGCCAGCGCCGCGGAATGCCCGCGCGCACGCAGCCAGGCCAACGCCTCGGCGCGCGGCGGCAGGCGCAGTTCCAGCCGCTGGCAGCGGCTGCGGATGGTGGCCGGCAGTTGCGCGGGGCTGGAAGCCAGCAGCCAAAGGTAGCGGCCCGGTTGCGGCTCCTCCAGGGTCTTCAGGATCGCGTTCCAGGCGCTCCAGTTCACCGCATCGGCGGGATCGACGATCACCACCTGCGCACCGCCCAGCTGCGCGGTCAGGCCCATCGCCGCGGTCAGCGCGCGGATCTGGTCGATCACGATCTCGGCGCGCGGCTTGCCGGTCTTGGGATGGTTCTCGTAGCCCAGCAGCAGCAGGTCCGGATGCGCGCTGTGGCCCCAAGGATGCGCCAGGCTGCCGTCCGGCCGCAGCTCCGCCGCCTCCATCTGCGCGCGCGCGGCGAACAGGCTGCAGGCCTTGCACGCGCCGCAGGGCTCGCCGTCCGCGTGCGGCGCCTGGCACAGCAGGCGCCGCGCCAGGTGCTCGGCCAGCAGGCGCTTGCCGATCATGGCCGGGCCGGTGACGAGAGTGGCGTGCCCGAAATGGCCGGCGGCCAGGGCCTCGGCCGCCTGCGCGTAGGCGCGCTGCTGCCATGGAGCCAATGCCGGCAGGTTCATGCCACCCCCGCGCGATAGCCGGCCAGCGCGGCCAGCGCGGACGCCGCGACCGTGGCCGGGTCGGGGCTGGCATCGATCACCCGGATGCGCCCGGGCTGCTGCGCCGCGCGCTGCAGGAAGCCGGCGCGCACGCGCTCGAAGAAATCATCGCGCTCGCGCTCGATCCGGTCCGGGGACGCACCGCCCAGCAGGTCGCGGCCGCGGGTGCGCTCGCGCGCATGCGCCACGCCGAGGTCCAGCAGCAGGGTCAGGCCGGGCTCGATCCCGACCGCGCGCCGCTCCAGCTCGGCGATGAAGCCGGTGTCGATGCCGCGCGCCGCGCCCTGGTAGGCGTAGCTGGAATCGGTGAAGCGGTCGCTGACCACCCAGGCGCCGCGCGCCAGCGCCGGCAGCACCACCTCCTGCACGTGCTGCGCGCGCGCGGCGAACATCAGCAGCAGTTCGGTGTGTGCATGCACCGGTTCGTCGCCGTGCGCGAGCAGCAGGCCGCGGATGCGTTCGGCCAGCGGCGTGCCGCCCGGCTCGCGGGTGCTGACCACCTCGTAGCCATCGGCCAGCAGCGCCTCGCGCAGGGCGCGCAGCACCGTGCTCTTGCCGGCGCCCTCGCCGCCCTCGATGGTCAGCAGGCGCGGTTCGCGTCGCAGGCCCGTGCTCACCGCCGCACCGCCTCCTGCGCCGCGGCCTGGCGCTGCGCGCGCAGGCGCTGCAGGTAGGCCGATACCGCGGCATTGTGCTCGTCCAGGTTGCGGCTGAACACGTGGCGGCCGCTGCCGTCGCCAACCGCCACGAAGTACAGCGTCGCGACCAATGTATGCCACAGCGCCATGGCTCCGTGTCAGTCGAACGCGCGTGCGAGCCGCGTGAGCCGTGCGTGAGACGCAGAGGGGATGTTGTTGCGGTTGTGTTCACAGGCAGGACGCCAT
>JBKBXH010000237.1:0-2917 GCA_046313655.1 Thermomonas sp.
GCTGGACCAGCTGGTGGACGAACTGCGCGGGCGCATCCCGCAGGATTCGCAGTTCGCCCTGCTCACGCCCGCCGGCCGCGCCACGCTGGCGAAGTACATCGGCGGCGGTGGCCGGGTGATGGTGCGGGTGCAGCGCGCGGCCGACATTGCCCGCCTGCTGCGCTGGGCCAGGCAGCGCGACGTGCGCGTCGCGGTGGTCGGCGGCGCCGAGGCATGGAAGGTCGCGCCGCAGCTGGCGGCCGCGGGCGTGCCGGTGTTCGTGGATGCGCTGGCCAACCTGCCGGCCGATTTCGACGAGATCGGCGCCACCCTCGAGAACGCGGCGCGCCTGCACGCGGCCGGGGTGCGGGTGTCGTTCTTCCAGGGCGGCGATGCCTCGCACAACGCGCGCAAGCAGCGCCAGCTGGCCGGCAACGCGGTGGCCAACGGGCTGCCGTGGGACGCGGCGCTGGCCGGGTTGACCACGGTGCCGGCCGACGTGCTGGGCGTGGGCGACGCGGTGGGCAACGCCATCGCGCCGGGCCAGCGCGCCGACCTGGTGCTGTGGTCGGGCGACCCGCTGGACGTGGCCAACGTGGCGCGCCAGGTGTGGCTGGATGGCCGCGCGATCCCGATGCGCAGCCGCCAGACCGAACTGCGCGACCGCTACCTGCGCGCGGACGACCGCCTGCCGCGCGCCTATCCCGCCCCGGCCCGCTGAACGGCGTCCCACGGTAAGGGAATGCGAGCCGCGTCGCACAATGCACGCGGCCGCGACTTGCGGTAGCTTCGTGGCATCACAGTCGGAGCCCAAAGGGGGGATCCATGCGCATCGGAATCATCGTGGACTCGGCCTGCGACCTGCCGGGCGAGTTCCTGGAGCGGGAGCACATCACCATCCTGCCGGTCACCGTGCAGATCGGGCAGGCAGTGCTGGCCGACGTCCGCAACGAGGAAGCGACGATGAACTTCCTCAGCGGCGAGACCGGCGCGCGCGCGTTCGAGGCCGAGACCACGCCGTTCACCGTGCAGCAGGTGCACGACCTGTTCCTGAACAAGCTGGTGCTGGACTACGACTACGTGTTCTGCATCACCACCACCCGCACCCGCAGCGGCATCCACGACAACGCGGTGCAGGCCAGCTACACCATCCTCACCGACTACCGCCCGGCGCGCGCCGCCGCCGGCAACAACACCCCGTTCATGCTGCGCGTGATCGACAGCCAGAACGTGTTCTCCGGGGTCGCGGTGCCGGTGGTCGAGGCCACCCGCATGCGCGCCGCCGGCGAGACCCCGCCGCGCATCCGCGCCGACCTCGAGAACCTGGCGCGGCATACCCACGCCTACATGGTCGCGCCCGACCTGAACTACCTGCGCAACCGCATCAAGAAGCGCGGCGACAAGAGCGTGAGCTTCCTCAGCGCGGCGCTGGGCACCGCGCTCGACATCAAGCCGGTCCTGCACTGCAACCAGGGCGAGACCGAGCCGGTGGCCAAGGTCAAGGGCTTCGCCAACGCCAGCGAACGCCTGTTCGACTTCACCACGCGCCGGGTCAAGAGCGGCCTGCTGGCGCCCACCGTGTGCCTAAGCTACGGCGGCCCGCTGGAGGAGATGCGCAAGCTGCCCGGCTACGACCGCCTGCGCGAGACCTGCGCCGCGCAGAAGGTGGAGGTATTCGAGAGCTTCATGGGCCTGTCCGGGCTGGTGAACGTGGGCAAGGGTGCGCTGACCGTGGGCTTCGCCTCGGAACAGAGCGGCTTCGACTAAGCGTGACGGCGCCTGCACGCGCCGCGCATTACCCTGCCGCCAGTCCGACCCACGCGAGAACCCGATGCGCTACCACATCCGCCTGCCCGACCCGTCCGCCGCCCGCGGCAACACCCCCGGCCTTGCCTTCCACTCGCACGGCGCCGACGGCTTCGCGGAGGAACTGCAGCACGCGCTGCGCACCCGCGACCTGTTCGAGCGCTGGAGCGCGCAGCTGGACGACCCCGAGGATGCCGATCCCGCGCTGGGCGCCACCGATCCGGCGGCCACGGTCAGCGGCGAACAGCACGACCTGCACATCGACCTGACGGTGGACACCGTGCTGCCCTCGGCCCTGCTGCGCCAGCGCATGCACCTGCTGGCCGGCGACCACTGGCAGCTGCGCGACGTCACCGCGGCCTGACCGCGCGCGCCCCGCCATGACGCCCGCCTTGCTGTCGTGGAGCGGCGGCAAGGACGCCGCCTGGACCCTGCACGCGCTGCGCCAGGCCGGCGAGGTCGAGGTGGTCGGCCTGCTGACCACCCTCACCGAAGGCTACGACCGCATCTCGATGCAGGGCATCCGCCGCGAGGTCCTGCACGCGCAGGCGCGCGCCGCCGGATTGCCGGTGATCGAGGCCTGGATCCCGCAGGCGGCCGACAACGCGCGCTACGAGGCCAGCTTCGCGGACGCGCTGGCACGCGCGCAGGCACGCTGGCCGGGGCTGGCACGGATCGCCTTCGGCGACCTGTTCTTGGCCGACATCCGCGCCTGGCGCGAAACGCTGTGCGCGCGGCTGGGCTGGATGCCGCTGTTCCCGCTATTCGGCAGCGACACCGCGGCCCTGGCGCGCACGATGCTGGCCGGCGGCCTGCGCGCGCACCTGTGCTGCGTGGACACCACCCGGCTGGCCCCGGAATTCGCCGGGCGCGCGTTCGGTGCCGCGTTGCTGCAGGCGCTGCCGGCCGCCATCGACCCCTGCGGCGAGCACGGCGAGTTCCACACCTGCGTGGAGGCCGGCCCGATGGTCACCGCCCCGCTGGCGCTGGCGCGCGGCGACAGCGTGCTGCGCGAGGGCCGCTTCGCCTACACCGATTTCCTGCTCGCCACAAACGGCCCGCCTTCTGCCGATCCGCCCCAGGCCTGACGCTTCACGCGGCCAGGCGGCCCGCCCCGTTCACCCTTCGACAG
>JBKBXH010000238.1:0-2914 GCA_046313655.1 Thermomonas sp.
ACGTGGACCTGGTGTTCGGCCCGCAGACCCTGCACCGGCTGCCGGAACTGATCCGCGCCCGCCGCGAGCAGGACACGCCACAGGTGGACATCAGCTTCCCCGAGATCGAGAAGTTCGACCGCCTGCCGGAACCGCGCGCAGAAGGCCCCACCGCCTTCGTCTCGATCATGGAAGGCTGCTCCAAGTACTGCACCTACTGCGTGGTGCCCTACACCCGCGGCGAGGAAATCAGCCGCCCGTTCGAGTCGGTGCTGACCGAGGTGGCGGAACTGGCCGCGCAGGGCGTGCGCGAGGTCAACCTGCTGGGGCAGAACGTGAATGCCTACCGCGGCCGCCTGGGCGAGGCCGAGGGCGAGACCGCCGACCTCGCGCTGCTGATCCGCGCGATCGCCGAGATCGACGGCATCGGCCGCATCCGCTTCACCACCTCGCACCCGCGGGTGTTCAGCGACTCGCTGGTCGAGGCCTACCGCGACGTGCCCAAGCTGGCCAACTACCTGCACCTGCCGGTGCAGTCCGGCAGCGACCGCATCCTGGCCGCGATGAAGCGCGGCTATACCGCGCTGGAGTTCAAGCAGAAGATCCGCAAGCTGCGCGCGGTGCGTCCGGACATCTCGATCAGCTCGGACTTCATCGTCGGCTTCCCCGGCGAGACCGCTGCCGATTTCGAGAAGACCATGAAGCTGATCGAGGACGTGGGCTTCGACCAGAGCTTCTCCTTCATCTACTCGCGCCGCCCCGGCACCCCGGCCGCCGACCTCGAGGACACCACCAGCAGCGAGGAGAAGCATGCGCGGCTGGACCGCCTGCAGAAGCACATCACCGCGCACTCGGCGGGCATCTCGCGGGCGATGGTGGGCAGCGTGCAGACGGTGCTGGTGGAAGGCCCGTCGAAGAAGAACCCAGACGAGCTGACCGGCAAGACCGAGAACATGCGCTCGGTGAACTTCCCGGCGCCGAAGCGGCTGGTCGGCCAGTTCGTGGACGTGCTCATCACCGAGGCGCTGTCCAATTCACTGCGCGGGCGGGTGCTGACCCGCGACGCGGCCTGAGCCGGGCCCGGCCATGCACCATCGCGACTTCGTGCTGGAACCCGACGACGCCGAGCGCCTGGCCAACCTGGCCGGCCCGTTCGACGCCCACCTGCGCCTGGCCGAGCTGCGCCTGGGCGTACAGATCGCCAACCGCGGCAACGTGTTCCGGGTGAGCGCCGAGGATGCCGCCACCGCCGGGCGCGCCGAGGCCTTCCTGCGCCGGCTGTACGACGACACCGCCGGCGAGGCGCTGGACGAGCCGGCCGTGCACCTGCGCCTGGGCGCGTTCGCGGACGAAGCCGCGCCCGCCGGCGGCCATGCCGGGCAGGACGTGGCCGTGCGCGTGAAGCGCGGCACCCTGCGCGGGCGCGGGCCCAACCAGCGCAAGTACCTGCAGGCGATCGCCACCCACGACATCAATTTCGGCGTCGGCCCGGCCGGTACCGGCAAGACCTACCTCGCCGTGGCGATGGCGGTGGACGCGCTGAACCAGTCGCGCGTGCAGCGCGTGGTGCTGGTACGCCCGGCGGTGGAGGCCGGCGAGAAGCTGGGTTTCCTGCCCGGCGACCTCACCCAGAAGGTCGATCCGTACCTGCGCCCGCTGTACGACGCGCTGTACGAAATGCTGGGCGTGGAAAAGGTGGCGCGCCTGCTGGAACGCAACGTCATCGAGATCGCGCCGCTGGCGTACATGCGCGGGCGCACCCTGAACGATGCGTTCGTGATCCTCGACGAGGCGCAGAACACCAGCATCGAGCAGATGAAGATGTTCCTGACCCGGCTGGGTTTCGGCAGCACCGCCGTGATTACCGGCGACATGACCCAGATCGACCTGCCGAAGCACCAGAAGTCCGGCCTGAAGGACGCGGTGGAGGTGCTGCGCGGGGTCGAGGGCGTGAGCTTCACCTTCTTCGAGGCGCGCGACGTGGTCCGGCACCCGCTGGTGGCACGCATCGTGAATGCCTACGAGGCGCGCGACGCCGCGGCCGAGGGGTAAGATGCGCGTATGACCCAGGGACCGGTACGCCTCGATGTCGCCGTCGGCTACGCCGTGCCGCGCGCCGGCGTGCCGGCCGCCGCCAGTTTCCGCAAGTGGGCCGCCGCCGCGCTGGCTGGGCGCATCCGCGAGGCCGACCTGGCGATCCGCCTGGTCGGCACCCGCGAGGGGCGCGCGCTGAACCGCCACTACCGCGGCCGCGACTACGCCACCAACGTCCTCAGCTTCCCGGCGGAACTGCCGGAAGGGCTGCCCAAGGACGTGCGCCTGCCACTGCTCGGCGACCTGGTGCTGTGCGCGCCGGTGGTGGCCCGCGAGGCCAAGGAACAGGGCAAGCCGCTGAACGCGCACTACGCCCACCTCACCGTGCACGGCTGCCTGCACCTGCTGGGCTGGGACCACGAAGACGCGCGCGAGGCCGAGGCGATGGAGCAGCTGGAGCGCGAGATCCTGGCCGCATTGGGCCTGCCCGATCCCTACCTGGACGCCTGAACACCCGCCCCCGCGGATTCGCTAGACTTCCCCCGTTTACCTTCCCCCGCCGCAAGCAACGGCCCCCACGCCCCATGTCCGAGGACGACAGTCGACGCCACCCCGACGCCGACGAGAAACCCGCCGAGAAACCCCATCGCTCCTGGCTGGACCGCATCAGCGCCGCCCTGTCCGGCGAGCCGACTAGCCGCGAGGACCTGATCGAGCTGCTGCGCGACGTGCAGGCCGACGGGCTGATCGGGCCCGACACCCTGCGCATGATGGAAGGCGCGGTGAACATCGCCGAGATGACCGTGGGCGACGTGATGGTGTCGCGCGCGCAGATGGTGGCGTTGCCGGCGGACGGCAAGCTGCTGGACCTGATGAAGCAGGTGGTGGAATCCGGCCACTC
>JBKBXH010000239.1:0-2912 GCA_046313655.1 Thermomonas sp.
TGCGGTGTCGCCTGCGCCCCCGCCGCCACCCACCCCGGAACAGATTCTCGCCATTCCCCCCGAACTGCGCGCACTGCTGCAGCAACGGGTGATCGCCCCGAGCTTCTCGCGCGAACAGCGCGTACAGCGGCTGGTGCATCTGATCTTCGACGACGACGGCATGCAGTTGTCCTATGACCCCTACGCCACCCATACCCTCACCGAAACCTGGCAGACCCACCGCGCCAACTGCCTGTCCTTCACCCTGCTGTTCGTGACCCTGGCGCGCGCGGCCGGCATCGACGCGCGCGTGCAGGAAGTGGCCCAGGTGGTCACCTGGTACGAGGACCAAGGCGTGATCTACAACGTGGGCCACGTCAACGCGGGGGTGACCCTCAATGGCAACACCGCCGTGGTCGACCTGGACCGCAACGTGCTCTACGACCGCTACGGCCCGCAGCCGATCGAACAGAAGCGCGCGCTGGCGCACTTCTACAACAATCGCGGCGCGATGTGGATGGCCGACGATCCGGCACAGGCCCGCATTTATCTGCAGGCGGCATTGGCGCTGGACCCTGCCTTCGTCGCCGGCTGGAACAATCTGGGCGTACTCGACGCACGCAGCGGCAATCTGGCCGAGGCCGAGCGCGACTACCGCACCGCGCTGACGCTGCAGCCGCGCAACGCCGCCAGCCTGACCAATGCCAGCGCGCTGTATCGGCGCCTGGGCGACACCCGCCAGGCCGCGCAGTTGGCCAATCGCCTGCAGCAGGTGCAACGCGGCGATCCTTTCGCACAGTTCCGCTTCGGCAACGAGGCCGAGCAGCGCCAGGACTACGCGGCGGCCATCGGCTATTACCGCCGCGCGGTGAGCCTGTATCCCACTGCGCACCCGTTCCACTTCGGGCTGGCGCGGGCGTACTTCCTGGCCGGCGACAACGCACGGGCATCGAAGGAGATGGCCCGCGCACGCGACCTGGCCGGCGACAACGCCGATGTGCTCAAGGCCCAGTACCAGGCCAAGCTGGACAGCCTGAACCGCTGGCGCCAACGCAGCGCGGCGGTAAATTGAGCCGGCCTCAGGCCTTCTTGAGGAAGCAGGTCTTCAGGACCAGCCCCTTGATCTTGTCCGAATTGCCTTCGATGTGTTCGGCATCGTCGGCGACCAGGCGGATGTTGCGGATCACCGTGCCCTGCTTGAGCGGGATCGACGAGCCCTTCACCTTCAGGTCCTTGATCACCGTGACCGTATCGCCGCCGGCCAACACGTTGCCATTGCTGTCGCGCACCACCAGCGCCTCACCCCCGGCCTCGGCCGCGGTCCACTCATGCCCGCAGTCGGCGCAGATCCACAGCGCGCCATCGGCATAGGTGTTTTCCAGGGAGCATTGCGGGCAGGCAGGAGCGGTGGACATGGTGACGCCTTCGTAAACTGAACAACCCCTATTGTAACCGCCCGCCCCCCCCAGCCCTTGCACCGCTGGCCCGCTTGCCGCAAAGTGCGCGCCCCCTGACCTCCGGCCCGGCCTGCATGAAAATCGGCATCGACTTTGGCACCAGCAACTCCGCCGCCGCTGCGGTGGTGGACGGCAGGGTGGTGCCGATCCAGTTCGGCCAAGCCGAGCAGTTCCGCACCACGGTGTATTTCCCGGAGGTGATGCGCGACCCGAACGACTTCGAGCTGACCCCGGCGCTGGAGCACGAACTGGCCCGCCTGATCGACGCGGCCGCACGCGATGCGCGTGCCGCCGGCCAGGAGCGCGCGCCCGATGCGCTGCGCCGTGAAGCCTTGCGCGTGGTGCGCCGGCAGTGGATGGAAGAGCAGATGCGCGCCCCGCTCACCTCCACCAAGCTGCTGCAGAACGCCGTCTACGGCGACGATGCGCTGGAAGCCTATTTCGAAGAGAACGAAGGCAACCTGGTGCAGAGCCCCAAATCGATGCTCGGCTACAACCTGCATCCGCGCGCTCGCCAGACCATCACCGGCATCGCCACCCACATCCTCGAACACATCCGGCTGACTGCTTCGCGCCAGCTCGACCGGCCGGTGCGCACGGCCACGCTGGGCCGGCCGGTGCAGTTCCGCAGTTCGATCGGCGCGGCGGGCAACGACCAGGCGCTGGAGATACTGCACACCGCGGCGATCGCCGCCGGTTTCGACGACGTCGATTTCCTCGAGGAACCGGCGGCGGCGGCCATGCATTACCACGCCGAAAGCACGCAGGAACACGAGGCGATCGTGGTCGACATCGGCGGCGGCACCACCGACATCGCGCATGCGCGCGTGGGCGGCACGCAGGCACCGAAGATCCATCGCGCCTGGGGCATCGCGCGCGGCGGTACCGATATCGACCTGGCGCTGAGTCTGGGCGCATACATGCCGCTGTTCGGTCGCGGCGTGAGCCGTATCCCCGCCCACCATTACGTGGAAGCGGCGATGGTGCAGGACATGACCCGCCAGCGCGATTTCCGCCAGCACAGCTACCGCGACGCCGAGCAGCCGTGGGGCAAGCGCATGCAGGCGCTGCAGGACACCGGCAACACGGCGCGCCTGTACCGCGAGGTGGAACGCTGCAAGATCGCGCTGAGCAGCACCGCCGCGCACGACAGCGCGCTGGATTTCATCGAGCGCGGCATGGCCGTGCAGGTGGAGCGCGCACGCCTGGAAGCCTCTGCGGGTAACTACCTGGGCGAACTGCGGACGCTGCTGGAGCAGGTCCGTGCCGACATCGGCCACGACCCGGCGGCGGTATTCCTCACCGGCGGCATGTCGCGCGCCGGTTATCTGCAGGATGCGGTGGCCGCTGCATTCCCGGGCGCGACGCTGGTGCGTGGCAATCCGTCCTTCGGCGTGGTGCATGGGTTGGCGTGGGCGGCGGCTGAGTAAATCTGACGCGCGTGTGGAGCCGTTGGTTTCGCGGGTTGGGCCGGGG
>JBKBXH010000240.1:0-2909 GCA_046313655.1 Thermomonas sp.
GGGGTGGTGCTGCGCTCGCTGGAGCTGAGCGACCCGGCGCGCCAGGTCGAGGCCTGAGCCGCGCGCGCGACTGGCGATCATTTCGCCACACCCATTGACAGCCGCGCCACGCAAGGCGCGCACGTGGTTGTCCACATCGTTATACGACTTCCATCCACAGCCGCTGTGGAAAATCCAGGATCAGGGACGCGAAGTCGGCCCGGACGGACTGGCGATTTTTTCGCCATCGCTATTGACAGCCGCGCCGCGCAAGGCGCGTATGCGGTTGTCCACATCGTTATACGATTTCCATCCACAGCCGCTGTGGAGAACACCGGAGGCCGTGCCATCGGTACGAAAAAGGCGTGGCGAATTTTTCGCCACACCTCTTGACAGCCGCGCCACGCAAGGCGCTTGCGCGGTTATCCACACCGTTATACGACGTCCATCCACAACCGCTGTGGAGAACGCGCCGGCCCCGGCACGAGCGCCCTAGGTCCGCACGCCTCGGGATCGCGCCGATGCCCGCCGCATGCCCTGTCTCACAGGGTGGCGGTGTCGATCACGAAGCGGTACTTGACGTCGCTCCTGAGCATGCGCTCGTAGGCAGCCTCGATCTCGTCCGCGCGCACCATCTCGATGCTGGCCACGATCCCGTGCTCGGCGCAGAAATCCAGCATTTCCTGGGTCTCGGCAATGCCGCCGATCAGCGAGCCGGCGATCGACTTGCGGCCGAAGATCAGGCCCATCACCGCCGGGCTGGGATGCGGCGTGGCCGGGGCACCGACCAGGCACAGGGTGCCGTCGCGCTTGAGCAGCGCGGTGAACGCATCCAGCACGTGCGGCGCGGCCACCGTGTCCAGGATGAAGTCGAAGCTGCCGCGGTGCGCGGCCATCTGCGCCTCGTCGCGCGAATTCACCACCTCGTCGGCACCCAGCGCATGCGCTTCCTGGCGCTTGGATTCGCTGGTGGTGAACGCCACCACGTGCGCGCCCATCGCGTGCGCGATCTTGATGCCCATGTGGCCCAGCCCGCCGATGCCGACGATCCCGACCTTCTTGCCCGGGCCGGCCTTCCAGTGGCGCAGCGGCGAATAGGTGGTGATGCCGGCGCACAACAGCGGCGCCACCGCCGCCAGTTGGTCCTGCGGATGGCGCACGTGCAGGACGAACTTCTCGTCCACCACGATCCGCTGCGAATAGCCGCCGAGGGTATGGCCGGGAGCGTCGGCGGTCGGGCCGTTGTAGGTGCCGACCATGCCGTTCTCGCAGTATTGCTCCAGCCCCTCCCCGCAGGCCGCGCAGTGCTGGCAGCTGCCGACCATGCAGCCCACGCCCACGGTGTCGCCGGGCTTGAAGCGGGTGACGGCCGCGCCGACCGCACTGACATGGCCCACGATCTCGTGGCCGGGGACGCAGGGGTACAGCGTGCCGGGCCATTCCGAGCGAATGGTGTGCAGGTCGGAATGGCAGATGCCGCAGTAGGCGATGTCGATCTGCACGTCGTTGGCGCCCGGCGCGCGGCGCTGGATGTCGAGGGCGACGACGGGCTGGTCGGCGGCGTGCGCGCCCCGGGCTTTCACGGTCATGGTCATGCGGCTCTCCAGGTGGGGGAAAGCTGCAATTGTGCGCCCGCAAACATTCAGCCGGCGCGAATGCGGCCCGCCGCCTACGGCCGCCGCCCGCGCCTTGCGGCGGTGGCCCTCACAGGCGGGAAAAGGCCCAGGACTGCATGCGCCCGTCGCGGTAGGGCATCACCCCGTGGAACGGGCGCGGATCGGCGTCGAACACCAGCGGCAGGAAATGGCGGTCGCCCTCCCACAGCGGCAGGTCGAGCAAGCGCTCGCGTTCCACCCATTCCAGGGTGCCTTCCGGGTTGCGCTGCAGCGGGGTTCCGGTGAAGGCCTCGACCACGAACACGAAGCCCAGCCAGTCCTCGCCCTGCTTGCCGAAGCCGGGCCAGCTGATGGTGCCGCGCAGGCGCACGCCGGTGCATTCGATCCCGGCCTCCTCGCGCAGCTCGCGGCGCAGGCCGGCCAGCACGTCCTCGTCCCGTTCCAGCTTGCCGCCGAGGCCATTGTACTTGCCGAGGTGGTGGTCGCCGGGGCGCGCGTTGCGGTGGATCATCAGCACCCGCCGGCGATCGGGCGAGAGCACGTAGCCGAGGGTGGCGGCGATCGGGGTATAGGGCATGCGCGCAGTGTAGCCGCGCGCCGCGGCGGCCTTGCGACTAACCCGGGATGCGCGGCGGATGCGCGGCCAGCAGGCGGTCGAGCATCGACTTCAGCGCCAGCGGGCGCAGCGGCTTGGCCAGCAGCGGCAGTCCGGCCTCCTGCACCGCACTGCGCACCGCGCCGGTCTGGTCGGCGCTCAGCACCAGGCAGGGCGCCGGTGGGAATGCCGCCGCCAGCCGTGCCTGCAGGGCGACGCCGTCATCGCCGCCATCCAGGTGGTAATCCAGCAGCCACAGGTCGCAGGCGGACTCGGCCAGCAGGCGCGCGGCGGCCTCGCCATCGGCGGCCGCCTGCACCCGGCAGCCCCAGCCTTCCAGCACCCGGCACAGGGCTTCGCGCGCCGGCGCCTCGTTGTCCACCACCAGCACCCGCAGGCCAGGCAGGCCGCGGGTGGCGGCCCGCGCCGGCGGACGCTGCGGCTGCGCCTCGGCCGGCGCCAGGCACAGGCCGAAGCAACTGCCGCGCCCGGGCTGCGAGCGCAGGGAAACCTCGCTGCCCAGCAGGCCCGCAATGCGCCGCGCGATCGCCAGCCCCAGGCCCAGGCCCTGCCCCGGCGCGCCGTCGCCGCGGCGGAACTCCTCGAAGATCGCCTCGCGCTGGGCATCGGGGATGCCCGGGCCGGTGTCGTGCACCTCGATGCACAGGCGGCCGTCGCGGCGGCGCACGCCCAGCAGGATCCGGCCGCGCGCGGTGTAG